>DMIX01000250.1 GCA_003451975.1 Propionibacteriaceae bacterium | reverse complement strand
GCAATGGCTGCGAGATCGAGATTGCGGCCGCCTTCGGCCCGGTCTATGACGCTGAACGCCTCGGCGCGCGGCTGGTCGCCTCGCCGCGGCACGCCGACCTCGTTGCCATCACCGGGGTCGTCACCCAGAACATGGCCGAACCATTGCAGAACACCATCGAGGCCACTCCCGAACCACGCGTGATCGTCTCCATCGGCGACTGCACCCGCGGCTGCGGGGCCTTTGCCGGTTCCTATGCGGTGGCCGGATCGGTCGATGACTTCACCGAGGTGGACGTCCACGTGCCTGGCTGCCCGCCAGCACCGGAGGCGATCATCGCTGCGCTGCGAGCGGTGACTCGACGATGAACCTTGTCGATGCCGGACTGTACGGCGTGCTGGTCGCTGGTGCGGTGGCCGTTGCCGCAGCCGTTGTCCTCCGCGGCCGGGCCCGCAACGTGATCGCCGGGCTTTCGGTAATGACCGTCGGGGTTTTTGCTGCCGCAACGGGGCTGGCCGCACTGGCTGGCCTGGTAGGAACCGGGCTGGCGATACCGGTCTCGTTGCCGCTGGTCGGTGGGCTCGACCCGCTGGTGCTGGCCCCGGATCGGCTCGGCGGCTTCTTCCTGCTGCTCGCCGGCTTGGTCATCGCGACCAGCGCCTTGTTCGGTATCGGCTATGCCCACGGCGCTGCTGCCTCCCGCACCGGTTGGACGGGATTCGCCGTCTTCGCCGTCGGCGTGGCCCTGGTACCCACCGCGGCCGACGCGCTCAGCTTCCTCTTAGCCTGGGAACTCATGGCGATCGGCTCCACTGTGCTGTTGCTCGCCGATCATGCCGAAAGGCAGGCTGTGCGCGCCGCGACCATGTGGTACGCGGTCATGACCCATCTGTCGTTCCTGCTGCTGGTCGCTGGTTTCGGAGTGCTGATCGCAGCCGCCGGTGGCACCAGTTGGAGCCGCATGGTCTCCATCGCCGAACCGGACGCGAGCGTGGCTTTCGTGCTGCTGATCGCAGGCTTCGCCACCAAAGCCGGATTGGTGCCGATGCATGTGTGGCTGCCCCGCGCGCACCCCGAAGCGCCCAGCCATGCCTCAGCCGCCATGAGTGCGGCCATGGTGAAGATGGGCCTGTACGGCATATTGCTGGTCACACTGCGACTGCTGCCGACCGGTCCGTCCTGGTGGGCGGTGGTGCTGGTCGTCCTCGGCGCGATCTCGGCGCTGTACGGCATTCTGCAAGCTTCGGTGCAGTCGGATGTGAAGCGACTCCTGGCCTACTCCACCACCGAAAACGTCGGCCTGATCACTACCGCCATCGGGATCGGACTACTGCTCCACCAATCCGGCCAACAGGCCGCTGCAGAAGTAGCGTTCATCGCCGCACTGCTGCTCGCGTTGAGTCACGCGGTGTTCAAGACGACGCTGTTCCTCGGCGCGGGTGCAGTGCTGCATGCCACCGGTGAGCGCGATCTGGATCAGCTCGGTGGGCTCGCCGCCCGCATGCCGGTGACCGCGCTGACCTTCGGGGTGGGGGCGCTGGGAGCTGCAGCGCTGCCGGTAACCTCCGGCTTCGTCGCCGAGTGGGTTCTGCTGCAAGCGCTGATCCACACCGATGCGAAAGCCGATCGACTGCTCGCGGTGGTGATGCCGCTCACCATGGGCGTGGTCGCCCTCACCATCGGACTGGGCCTGCTGACCTTCGTCAAAGCGGCCGGCATCGGCTTCCTCGCCCGCCCTCGCAGCGAGGCTGCGGCTCGCGCCACCGAGGTCGGCTTCACCATGCGCGCCGCCCTAGTCGGAGCCGCAGGCCTGACCATCGGGTTGGGGTTGATACCTGGTCCGCTCGCTCAATTGCTGGCCGGTGCAGTGGGGGCTACCGGCATCGCCACCAGCGGACTGACCGGCATCCAACTCGGCGGCCTGGGTACGGTCATTCTCGACCCGCTCGTGCTCACGGTGCTCACCGCAGCCATGCTGGCCGGGATCGTGATCGTGAACGGGATCGCCGCTCGGCGCCATCCACGCCGCGAGGTCGATCTGCCGTGGGGCTGCGGCGGTGAACGGACCAGCCCGCGTATGGAATACAACGCCACCAGCTACTCCGAACCGCTGGCTCGGGTCTTTGGCGCCTCGTTGAACACCCGACGCAGCGTCGAGGTCGAACACCCCGAGGACGCGCCGCTGCTGGTCTCGGGAATGGTCTTCAATCAGGAGACCGTCGACCTCGTCGAAGACCGCGTCTATGTGCCGGCAGCACGACTGGCCCAGCGCCTCGGTGATCTGGCCCGAACTGTTCAGAACGGCAGCATTCACCGCTACATCGGCTTCTCCTTCGCAGCTCTGCTGCTTGTCTTGGTGTTGGTGACGCGATGATCGCAGCCATCGTGGTGACCCTCGTCCACCTGGCCTTTGCACTGGCCATCACCCCCGTGCTGATCGGTGTGATGCGCACCGTCCGCGCCCGCCTGGAGGGACGCGTCGGCGGTGGTGTCCTGCAGCCGTGGCGCGATGTGATCAAGCTGTTCGCCAAAGAACCCCTGCGGGCGCCCGGCTCCAGCGCCGTGCTCATCTGGGCACCGCTGCTGCTGATGGCCTCCTCGTTGGTGTTGTGCGCCTTGATCCCGCTGGTGAGCACCTTGTCGTTGCCGGGTGCTCCGGGGGAACTGTTCGTGGTGGTCTCGGTGCTGCTGCTCGGAACTGTGGCGCTGGCCATGCTCGGCTTGGAATCCGGTACGGCCTTCGGAGGTATGGGTTCTAGCCGCCACATGATGTTCACCGCGCTGGTTGAACCCACCGTCCTGCTGAGTATCTATGCACTCAGTCTTCCGGCCGGCACTTCGACCCTGACAGCCATTGTCCGGGCCCGTCGCGATGATCTGTCCACCTTGTTGAACCCGGTGAGCATCCTGGCGATCGTCGCCCTGATCGTGGTGGTGGTCGCCGAAACCGGTCGGCTGCCCGTCGACAACCCGTCCACCCACCTGGAACTCACCATGGTCCACGAAGCGATGATCCTCGAAAGCGGTGGACGCGACCTGGGCTGGCTGGAGTTCGGTTCCTGGCTGAGACTCACTGCGCTGCTGGGACTGACGGTGAATCTGGCGGTGCCCTGGGCGATAGCCAGTGATGCCAGCGCGACGGCACTGGTCATCGGGGCGGCCGCCACCGCGCTGAAACTGGTGGTGGCTGCCGCCTTGATGGCCGCGGTCGAGGTATTCATCGCCAAGCTGCGACTGTTCCGCGTGCCGGAACTGCTGGCCGGATCGTTCGTGCTGGCTTTCCTGTCGGTCTCCGCCTCCTACCTGGTGTTCTGAGGAGCAGCGATGAACCAACACCTTTTCGCGCAACTGATCGCCACCATCACCGGCGTGCTGCTGCTGACCGCGATCCTGCAGATCTGGGGTCGCTCCCTGGTGCGTTCCATCGGGCTGCTGTCGGTACAGGGCGCGGCGCTGGCCGCCTTGGTGCTCACCGTCGGACTGAACGCCGGCGAGCCGCAGGTCTGGCTGGTCACCGGAATCGTGCTGCTGATGAAGTCTGTGGTGCTGCCCGCGGCGATGTTGCGCTCGGCGAAATTGATCGGTGAAACGCGGGAACGTCCGACGACCATCAACCCCGCGGTGGAGTTGATCGGCGCCGCTGGACTGACCCTGATCGCCTACATCGTCGGGGTGCCGCTGGCCGGGCCCGATCCCGATCCGGCTCGCCAAGCCCTGCCGGTGGGCTTCTCGCTGGTGCTGCTCGGCTTCTGGCTGCTGATGATCCGGCGTTCGGCGATCACCCAACTGGTGGGCTTTTTGGTGCTGGACAACGGCATCGCCACGGTGTCCTTCCTCGCGTCGGGCGGATTGCCATTGACCGTCGAACTCGGCTCCTCCCTCGACGTCCTGTTGGTCGTGCTGATTCTCGGCGTCCTGGTGGTGCGCATGCAGCGACAACAAGGACACACCGATATCACTGAGCTGAAGGAGCTGCACGACTGATGGCTGCTCTGTTGTGGCTCCCGCTCACCGTGCCGTTGCTGCTGGCAGCGGTGGGCTTCGCCTTCCGTGCCTCGTATTGGACGCTGCTGTTGCCGGTGATCTCTGCGGTAGTGCTACTGCTGACTGGCGTCAGTCTGATCGGCACTGTGGTCAGCTCCGCGCCGGTGGTGGCCATCGAGGGCTGGTTGCGGGTCGACGCGCTCAGCGCCTGGATGCTGGCCGTGGTCGGGGCGGTGGCCGTGGTCGCGCTGTGGGGAGGTGCACCGCTGCGCTCGAAAGCCAGTACCAGCATCGGATCGTTTGCCGCTCTACTGAATTTGTTCCTGGCCGCGATGAGTTTGGCTCTCGTGGCCGACAATGTCGGGTTGATGTGGGTGGCCATCGAACTGACCACCGTGACCACGGCGTTTCTGGTGGCGTCCGGGGACGGCGAACACGCCCTCGAAGCGGCCTGGAAATATGTGGTGTTGGGCGCGGTCGGCGTCGCGATCGCCTTCCTGGGGGTGGCGCTGCTTTCAGCGGCAGCGATGGGTCACAGCGAGGCTGGCGTCTCCTGGACTGCCCTGATGGCCCAGGCGGCCACGCTCGATCCGACCATGGTCCAACTCGCTGGTGCACTGGCGGTGTTGGGCTTCGCCACCAAGGCAGGCCTGGCACCCATGCATTCCTGGCTGCCAGACGCCCACAGCCAGGCCCCAGCACCGGTGAGTGGGCTGATGTCGGGGGTGCTGCTCAGTGTGGCGTTCTCGGTGATCCTGCGCATTCAGGCCATCACCGACGCCGTGGTTGGACCGGAGTTGATGCGCACTCTGCTGCTGACCGCAGGGTTGTTGAGCCTGGCGGTCGCCGCCGGCCTGATGCTCACCCAGACCGACTACAAGCGGCTGCTGGCCTACTCCAGCATCGAACACATGGGGCTGCTCGCCCTCGGCGCTGCGGTGGGTGGTGAGTTGGCGATCGCTGCAGTGCTGCTGCACATCCTGGGTCACGGCCTGATCAAGTCGACGATGTTCGTGATCGCCGGACGTATCTCGGCTGCGACCGGCAGCCATCGCATTGAAGATGTCCATGGCCTGCTGCGAGCCCGCCCCGACTTGGGGGCGCCGTTCCTGTTGGGGACCGCCGGGTTGCTGGGCTTCCCTCCCTTCGTCACGTTCTTCACCGAGGTGGCCATCATCGTGGCCGGCTTCACCCGGGGCTTGGGCTGGCAGATGGCGGTGGCCTGTGCGCTGTTGCTGGTCGTCTTCGCCGGCGTTACACGGCAGGTGTTGGCCATGACCTTGGGTGCGGGCACCCGTGCGCCGGGTCGGCTGGTGTGGTGGCGGCGCGTGCCGGTGTGGCTGGGATTGCTGTCGGCCATGGCGCTCAGCTTCGCGCTATGGCCGCTTTCACCGGTGCTGATCGCTGCCGTGACGGCCCTGGGAGGCGCGCAATGAGGAAGCACCCTGTCGATCAGCGCACTGTGACCCGCGAACAGGTGGTCGACGAGGTCAGCGCCCAGTTGCGGCGTGGCCGTCGGCTGGCCTTGGTGGCCGGCCACGACGACGAGACCAGCTTCCGGGTTGTCTACGTCTTCCTCGGCGATGCGGGTGAACGTGCCGAGGTGAGTCTCGAGGTGCCGCGTGATGATGCCTGGGTGCCGAGTCTGGCCGGGGTGTCCTACCAGGCCGGCCGCTTCGAGCGGGAACTGCACGACCTGTTCGGCATCGTGGCCCACGATCACCCCCAGCCGTATCGGCTGGTGCGTCACGCCCATTGGCCCACCGGCTACTACCCGCTGCGGTCCGACGCGGTGCCTCCGAACGCCTTCGACGCCGAGGCGGGCTTTCCCTTCATGGAGGTGGCGGGTAAGGGGGTGTACGAGATCCCGGTGGGGCCGGTGCATGCAGGGCTGATCGAACCTGGCCATTTCCGTTTCTCCGTGGTGGGCGAGACCATCGTGCGGATGTACCAGCGGCTGTATTTCGTGCACCGCGGGGTAGAAAAGCTGTTCATCGGGCGCAGTATCACCGATGGCGTCGAGTTGGCCGAACGCGTCAGCGGTGACACTGCCGTGGGGCACAGCCTGGCCTATCTGATGGCCGTCGAGGATGCCCTCGGCATCGAGGTGGGGCAGCGGGCGTTGGTGATTCGGGCCTTGCTGCTGGAATGCGAGCGTCTCTACAACCACGTCAACGATCTGGGTGCGCTGGCCAACGATGCCGGTTTCGGGATCGCCAACGCCCACGCCGGACGACTGCGCGAGAAATTGCTGCGACACAACGCGGCCCTGACCGGGCACCGGCTGCTGCGCGGCGCGCTGAGTGTGGGCGGGGCGGAGTTACTCGCCGAGGTGGACGTCGAACTGATCGCATCGGTAGCCGCCGACGTCGCCGAGCTGGCTGCCATCGCGACCGGGCATTCTCTGGTCGCGAATCGCTTCAACACCACTGCGGTGTTGCCCACCGACCAGGCCGAGCGGTTGGGAGTGTTGGGGTACGTCGCTCGTGCCAGCGGGGTGTCCATCGATGCCCGTCGCGACCAACCCTTCATCGAGCTCGGTTCGACCTTCGCTGTCGTAACCCGGGACGGTGGGGATGTTCGGGCCCGTTTCGATGTCCGCGTCGACGAGGTCGCTGTCTCCGCCAGGCTGGTCGCCGATCTGGCTGCGCGGCTTGCTGGCGAGCCGTCCGATGCACCCGCGACCCCGCCGACGGCGGGTGTCTCCGCAGCGGGTCTGGGTGTGGTGGAGGCCTGGCGCGGCACGGTGGTGCACCGTGTGGAACTGGATCCGGCAGGGCTGGTGAGGCGTCTCAAGATCGTCGATCCGTCGTTCCTCACCTGGCCGGCCTTGCCAGTCGCCCTGAACGACGTGATCGTTCCCGACTTCCCGCTGGCCAACAAGAGCTTCAACTGCTCCTACGC
>DMIX01000393.1 GCA_003451975.1 Propionibacteriaceae bacterium | reverse complement strand
GTGCTCGGGCGCGACCGGGCTGATGGAGGTCTCGGCGCCCGGCGCGCTGGTGTAGACCAGCCGACCCACTCCGGCGGCTTTGGCAGCATCGATGACGGCCTGATGCTGCTGGGCGCGCTTACCGAACTCGTTTCCTGAGACCAGCAGTAGCGAGTCGACCCCAGTCAGGGCCGGTGCCAGCTCGTCGGGCTGGTTGTAGTCGAAAACGCGCACCGTCACCCCCTTGGCGGCGAGGTGGTCGGCGGCATCGGGACGCCGCACCAGAGCGACAATCTGATCTGCTGGCGTCCCTCGACGCAGCAGGTGTTCGACGACGAGGCCTCCGAGGTGGCCGGTGGCACCGGTAACGGCGAGAGTCATGATCTTCTCCTGGGGTAGTTTGCTTACTAACAGTTAGCACTATACTCCTGTTAGGAACTTTGCCAAGGGGTGACCATGACCGAAGCATTCGACGCTTTCAGCCCGCTGTGTCCGTCGCGATCCGTCGTCGACGATGTGACCGACCGCTGGCCCGCACTGGTGCTGATCGCCTTGCTGGCAAAGCCGCGCCGCTTCGCCGAGGCCGCCCGAACCGTAGGCGGCATCAGCGACCGGATGCTGTCGCGCACTCTGGCCACCTTGGTCGCTGATGGTTTAGTCGTGCGAACCGACCACGGTGACCAGCACGTCGAATACGACCTCAGCGCCACGGGCCGACCTATCGCAGTTGCCCTGGAGGAAGTTGTGGCGGCGGTCTACGAGGCGATGCCCGAGATTCTGCGATCCCGAGCAGCCCACCTGCGGTGACCCTTACCACCAGGCGAGCGAAATGCTCCCGCGATCATCACAAGATGGCTACAGTCGAAAAATGAGTTCCGCCCCAGCGTCGGCCGATGCCCAGGGTCAAGCCTTGGGCTGGCGGATTCCGCGCAAGGCGCTCGCCCTGAGCGTGATAGCTACGCTGGTCCTCGGCATTCCCGCCGTCGCCGGGTTTGCCATCTCAGGGGTCACCGGCGTTATCGGGGTCTTCTTCGGAGCATTGGTCGCCTTGCGTCCGGCTTTGGGAATGCGGCCACTGTCAGCCCTGGGACTGTCCATTCCCGGGGCTCTGACCGCGGCGGTGGCCGTCACCGTAACCGATCAGCCGGTGGCGGCTGCGAGTTTTGTGGCGTTGTGCTGCCTTCTGGTCGCACCGGCGAACGGCATCTCCGACGGACTGCTGGCAGCCATCCCCTCAGTCGCGGCGGTATTGGTTGCCACGACGACCACCGTGTCGCCAGCGGCGATGATCGGGTGGATGTTGGTCGGCAGCCTCGTGGCAATCACGTTGGGACACTGGCTAGGCCCGCTACCCATGTCGCCGGGCATCGACTCTGCACGCTCCTGGCGACACGCCGCAGTGATGGCCCTCGCGGTCGGAGCGGTCACCTATGTCGTGCTCGCCTGGCACATTCCGCACGGCTACTGGGTCGCGCTGACCCTGACGGTGGTACTGCGCCCCGTGGGCGATGGCACCCGCGACAAAGCCTGGGCCCGGGTGTTGGGAACCATCGGCGGTGCGACCGCCGCCGTGGTCGTAGCACCCTGGCTACCACCGTGGGCGATCTATACCCTGGTCACCTGCTGTGTTCTGCTCGCCGTGGGCTACGCCATAACGAAGGACTACGCCCGCCAGATTGCTTTCGTCACACCACCGCTGGTGCTCCTGGACGCCAGCCCCGAAACCACTGGCTTGGAGCGGATCGGCACGACGATTGCCGGCGCCCTACTCGCTGCGGTGATCGCCCTCGCACTTACGTGGTGGGAGAACCGCGACACCGCGCCCAAACTCAGCCCGGATTCGTGACCGGCCCGCAGCTCAGGCCGCGACGCGAATCGCCGCCAGGATCGTCGAAGTGAGTTCGTGAAATCGACCGCCAACCCCGATTCCCGGTGGATCGAGGTACCAGTCAATCTCCGCCCCGGGAACCACGCCGAGAGCGGCGAGCTTCGCCAGCACCACCGAGTCAGCGTCACTGACTCTGACTACCCGATAGCTTCCCGGCAACGCCTGACTCAACGACAATGCCACCACCCGAGGCGCCAGCGTCCCGTCGGTGCGCGGAATGGTGTCGCCGTGCGGATCGACGAGGGGAAAGCCGAGCCGATGATCGATACGGGCCAACAACTCCTCCGATACCGCATGTTCCAGCCGCTCAGCCTCGTCGTGCACCTCATCCCAGGCATAGCCGAGTTCGGTAGCGAGAAAAGTCTCCAAGAGCCGATGTCGACGCACCATCGCCAGGGCAAGACGTTGTCCGAGCTCGGTAAGTTCAGCCGGCCGGTAGGGCTGATAGCTCAGCAGCCCTTGGCCTTCGAGTCGGCGCAGCGTGACTGATACGTTCGCCGACGTCGTGTCGAATCGCCGAGCCAACCCCGTAGTCGTGATCGGCGGGTCCCCCCACTCGGTGGCCGACCAGATGACCTTCAGGTAGTCCTGGGCGACCGACGTCAACTCCTCAACCTCCATCAGCCCAACCCCGCAATCGTCAGCACGATCAGTGCCACATTCAGGGCCACAATAAGCCCGACGACGATCCAGGACACCACCTTCAAACCGATCGGATTCGCCATGGATCCCATCACCGAGGGGCTGCTGGTGAGCAGTACCAACGGGATCAGGGCGAACGGAATACCGAAACTCAGCAGGACCTGGCTGAGCACCAAGGCCCAGGTGGGATTCACGCCCAGCCCCAGAATGATCAGCGCCGGAATCAGCGTCACCGCGCGTCGGACCAGCATGGGCACCCGCACTCTCAACAGCCCCGCCATGATCGACGCCCCGGCGTAACAACCCACCGAGGTGGACGCCAGCCCTGAGGCCAGCAGGCCCACAGCGAACAACACGGCTACCACCGGGCCCATCGTCGTGGCGATGAGCTGATGGGCGCCTTCAATGGAGTCAGTGCCCGCCACCCCGGCGAAGTTGGCCGCCGCCAGCAGCAGCATGGCGACATTGACCGTGCCGGCGATGAGCATGGAGACGAACACATCCCACCGGGTGGCCTGCAGCATTCTGGGCAGTTCGGCAGGCTTGGGATGGTGCCGGTCGCGGGCCAATGCCGAGTGAACGTAGATGGCGTGCGGCATCACGGTGGCGCCCAGCAGGCCAGCGGCGAGCAGCACCGAGTCACCCCCGTCGAAGCGCGGTATCAGCCCGGCCGCCACCTGCCCCCAGGACACGTCGGAGACGAACAATCCGGCAGTGAAGCCGATGGTGATCACCAGCAGCAGCCCCATCACCACGAATTCGAAGGACTTCTGACCACGCCGATTCTGCAAGCTGAGTAGCAGCATCGACACGACACCGACGATGACCCCACCCAGCAGCAGCGGCACACCGAACAAGATCCACAGTGCGATAGCCCCACCCAGCACTTCGGCGAGATCAGTGGCCACGGCCACCAACTCGGCTTGAACCCAGTAGGCAATCCGTGGCAGGCGGCGCATCCGCTCACCGAGCAGCTCCGGAAGGCTGCGTCCGGTCACCAGGCCCGCTTTGGCCGACAGGTACTGCACCAACATCGCCGAGGCGTTCGCCAACACCACGACCCACACCAAGAGGTAGCCGAAGCGAGAACCCGCCGTCAGGTTGGCAGCGACATTTCCCGGATCGACATAGGCGATCGCGGCCACGAATGCCGGACCCCACAACCACGACACCCGCCGGGAGCGTCGCGATGAGCGTGGATCATCCTCGATGACGGCAACGATCGGGGCACTCATAGAAGTTAAGGTACCTTTACTTTTTGATTCCAGGGGCGGTCTCAGCCGAATTCCCGCCGTTGAGCTCCCGAAGACCACTCACTGCTCCGGTGAGAGAATCAGATCGACCCCAGGAGTCCTCATGCCATCGATCGAATCAACACCGGGACGCGACGCCATCGTGGCCGAAAAGTCCGACGCCGTATGCCGCATGGGCGCAATGATGCTCACCTCCGGAACCGGCTCCTACCGAGTCAAGGCCGCGATGGGACGCACCGCCGAAGCGCTGGGCATCGACCAACTCGACGCTCAGGTCAGTCTGAACGAGATCGTGGCCACCACCCGATCAGGAAAGCGCTTCCGCACTCAGGTGGTAGAGGTCGCCGCACCATCGGTCAATGCCGACCGCATCAGTTCGCTGCTGCGAGTGTCGCTGGGCGCCCGCGCCGGGGTCACCGCGGCGGATCTGCACCGCCAACTCGACGAGGTCGAACAGCATCGCCCGCTCTACTCGCTGCCGATGGTCGCGATAGGCGCAGCGGCAGCCTGCGGTGCTTTCGCATTCTTGAACAAAGACCGCTGGCAAGAATGCGCGGCCGCCGCCGTTGCGGCCGGCGGGGGCAAGATCGTCCAGGTGCTGCTTCACCGGCAACGCCTGAATCATCTTGCGGTAGTGGCTATCGCAGCCGCTGCCGCCGGATTGATCTACCTCGGGTTGGCGCAGATCATGCTGGCTCTGCCCTGCGAGGTTCACATTCATCAGGCCGCCTTCACCTCGGCCATGCTGTTCCTGGTCCCGGGCTTCCCGCTGGTCACAGCAGCATTGGACCTTGCCCGGTTCGACTTCACCTCCGGGGTCTCTCGGCTGCTGTATGCCACGCTCATCACGCTCGCGGCCGCCGTCGGAGTGTGGATCGTGGCCGTGATCTACGGCCTCGCTCCCGGCGAAATCCCGCCCCTCAACCTCCCG
>DMIX01000008.1:6619-6860 GCA_003451975.1 Propionibacteriaceae bacterium | reverse complement strand
CTGATCCTGGATGAGCCCACCGCCGGGTTGGATCCCGACGCCGAGGCCACCTTGTTGGAGAGCCTGCGCAGCTCGGGAGTGGCCGTCATCGTGGTGAGCCACCGTCCGGCAGTGCTGAGTGCGGCGGATCGAGTGATCACCGTCGAGGCACCAGAGGCCGACCCTTCGACAAGCTCAGGGAACGGGGAAGAGGACTCCGGGAACGGAACAGATCCGCTGGCTGAGCCTGTCGAAGCCCCGC
>DMIX01000008.1:0-6531 GCA_003451975.1 Propionibacteriaceae bacterium | reverse complement strand
TCGAAGCCCCGCTGGCTGAGCCTGACGAAGCCCCGCAGGCTACCGGTCTGATCCGCAGCCTGATGGACGCCGTGCCGAAGTCACGCAAGTGGCTGGCGCTGTCGATTTTCCTGGCCTTCAGCGCCACCGCTGCCCAGGTCGCCCTGATGGGCACCTCGGCGTGGTTGCTCACCTTTGCGGCTCTGCTGGTGCCGCCGCTGTTCCTGCAGACCCCCGCGGTGCTGGTTCGGTTCTTCGCCATCTCGCGAGCAGCACTGCGCTACGCCGAGCGCCTGGCCAGCCACAATCTGGCCTTGCGCATGCAGTCAGCGCTGCGTCTGGTGACCTATCAGCGCCTAGCCGGCACCACCCTGTTGGGACGTCGCCGCGGCGACCTGCTCACGCGAGTGGTCGCCGATGTCGAGGCCGTCAAGGACCTGATGGTTCGGGTGTGGATTCCGTTCATCTCGGCCACAGGTGTGATCCTGATCACCGGTCTCGCGCTGGGCTTCATCTCACCCGGAAGCGGCCTGGTGGTGCTCGCCAGCGCCGCCGTCGCCGGTCTGCTACTGCCCTGGCTGGCCCAACGCGGCTCGGCCAAGGCTGATGCCGAGGCCGTTCCGCTGCGCGGTGAACTCGGCAATGCCGTACATGAGATCGCCACGGCCGCTCCGGACCTGGTGGCCTACGGTGCCGACGGCGCCTACACCGAGAAACTGCTCACCATTGACGCCCAACTCCGCGACGACGAAGCGCACAGCACCTGGGTTCGCGGAATCACCACGGCCGGTCAGTTATTGGCCGCCGGCACTGCCGTCGTCGGGGCTTTGCTCATCGGCGGGGTGCAGGCCCACAACGGTGTCCTGCTGCCTCAGATGATGGACTGGATCACCAATATGGTGTTCCTCAAAGCCACTCCACCGCCGATGTACGCCATGCAGGCCACCGTGCTGGCCGTGCTGGTGCTCACTCCGCTGGCTCTCCACGAGGCTCTCTCGAACCTGGTGCAGGCTGCGCAGGTGAATACCCGCGCCCAAGCCGCCCTGGCCCGTGTGGAGGAGATTCTGGACGCCGAGCCGGTCGGATCTGGTGACTTGCCGTCGCTGCCCGATCCGGTGGCCGATCCTGGCTTGAGCCTGCACGATCTGAGTGTCGGCTGGCCTGGTCAGGACCCGGTGCAGACCGGTCTGAGCCTGGAACTGGCCCGAGGCGAGATCGTGGGTCTGGTCGGACCCAGCGGCATCGGCAAGACCACGGTCGCCGCCACCGTGCTGGGTTTGATCCCACCGGTCAGCGGTGATGCCGAGATTCGGGGACGCGTCGGCTATCTGCCGCAGGATGCTCACATCTTCACGACCTCGGTCGCGGAGAATGTGAAGATCGGCAACAAGTTCGCCACAGATGCCGAGGTACGAGCTGCCTTGCATCGTTCGGGTCTGGCGGTCGATCCGCACCGCCTGGTCGGCGAGACCGGTGCCCACCTGTCCGGCGGCGAAGCCCGCCGGGTGGCGCTGGCACGGTTGCTGGTCGGCGAGTTCCAGGTGCTGATTCTCGATGAGCCCACCGAGCACCTGGACCTTCTCACCGCCACCGCACTGATGGACGACATCTGGAGCAACACCACCGATGCCGCCGTCTTGGTCATCACCCATGACCCCGCAGTGATCTCCCGCTGTGACCGCGTGATCACCCTGGCCTGACCGCAACCAAACGTCCTCGATTCACCGAATGACGCCGCGACTCGCGGCGGATCTCATGAATCCGGGGCGTTTGGTTGCAGCGGCGGACGGGCCTCAGTTCTCGGCCAGCACGATCAGCCGGTCTTCGGCGGCGAAGGTGATCAACTCACCCTTTTCGGGGTTCAGTCGAACTCCGTAGGCCTCGTGGCTGTTGTGGGCGTGCTCGGCGATCCGGTAGCCGATGGCGGTCTCGCCGCGGCGGCGCGCTGCTTCCAGGGCCGTGTAAAAGGTGACCGGTTCGCCGAGACGCAGGTACTGGTCGGCTGGCCGCAAATACACCTCGCTGCCCTCCGCTTGAAAGAGCATTGCGAAGACCCCGGCCAGCCCCCGGTTCTCCGAGATCTGCGACAGCAAGAGGGCAACAAGTTTGTCACTGACGATCAGATCGTCGGCGCGGGCGACTTCAGCCAGCTCCCTGTTGGCGTCGTCCAACATCTCACTGACGATGTTCAGGTGCAGGTCCAACCTATCGGCCAGGTCGCGCAAGTGGAGCAGCGTCACCAGGGTGCGATTGTCGGCGCGAGCTGAGTCGTGGTGGCTGGTATCGGCCAGCAGAATGATGTGGTCGTAGCTGCCCACATCCAGGCTGTCCAACACCGCGCGGCGCGTGGGATCCCCCAGCAGGTGGGTGATGCGGATGCTGGTCAACTCCGGCATGACCGGCATCCCACCGTCATTGACGACCGTGACCACCGAGCCTTCGCTCACATACTCGTCCAGCTCTGCCACCATCACCGGGAGCGTCGAGTTGATTCCCAGAATCAGGGTCCGCTCCGGCGGGTTCACGATGGGGCGGCCCGGCACGATGGGCGCAGTGTCAATGGTGTCCGGGATCGCGCCCAAAGAAATCTCGCTGTCGTCGGCTGCGATCACAATGATCTGGTCACCGTCGGCAATGACCAGATCAGCAGGCGGATTGATTGCGGGTTGTCCGTCTATCACCACGCCGACAGCCGTGCACTTGTTGAACGCGACCTGTGTTTCGAAATAGGTCTTCCCGGTCAAGGTCGGTTGCGTGGTGAAGTACAGCTCATCGCCCTCGAAATCCAGGAACTCCTGATAGACGACCGACAGGCCCGACTGCCGACAGCTCTGCACGGTGATCCGCCCAATCACTTCACTGCCAAGCACCCAGTGGACTTCTTCGCCACCGGCCAGTCGAGCCACCTCCAGGTTCTCCGACTCACTCAATTCAGCAACGATGTGGTACGCCGACGTGGGCCGATCAGGGTTATTGGTCAGCGCCAGTGCTGTCTTGATGACATCCGAATCTGGATCGGGTGACCCCTCCGGGGCAACCAGCACAATGCTGCGTGCCCATTGCGGGCTACCCAAGGTGAGATCCGCCATGGATTTCGGATCCCCACTTCGGGTGATCACCCGCGTTCCGCCCAGATTTCGGCATCGCGCCTTGATCAGCTCATCCATCTCCACCTTGTCGCGCTCGGCGACGATGACGACGCGGGCCCGACCCTCCGATTCGTTGGCTATCGCCAGCTCATTGACGATCTCAGGCACTTTGTCGCTCCACCCCAGGATTAGTGAGTGGTTGTGCTCCAAAACCCGCGAATGTCCCTTGCGCAGCGCCGCAACCTTGTCGTCGAAGGCACCGGAAATGATGCCGATGAGGCTGGCCACGATGATCAGGCCTCCGATAGTGATCAGCAACATGAACGCCCGGAAGCCCCACCCGGCATCGCCACCCATGGTGCCGGGATCCAAGGTGCGCATCAGCCCGCCCCACCAGATATCGATCAGGTCACCTTCAGCACTGTCTTCGGGATAGGCGTGCAGCAGGAAGGCGATGGTACCGATGACGACCACCAGTGCAATGGTGGCCAGTGCGAGCAACCCCATCAGGGCCAGAGTGCCGCGCGCCATCCAGTTGTCGAACCAATACCGCAGGCGCTCGGAAAATGTCGGTGCACCCATGTCGCCCCCTGGCCTCGATGATGGGGCAGTCTAGTGAGCACAGCTGGGCGCGTACAGCGTTCTTGCCATCGCTTCTCTCGGGAGCGAGCGCGTCTCGTGATCACGCGTGGCTGAACGACCACCGAATCCGCCGCAGGTATTCCTGCCCGGGGTGCAGGATCACGGAGGGGAAGCTCGCATGATTGGGAGCATCGGGGAAGCCCTGCGGCTCGATCGCCAAGCCCGCGCGGCCGATCAGTTCCCCCGAATAGAGCTGGACGGCCGGAGCATCGCTGAGCACCCGCAGTGTGAGGCCATCAGGCCCGTCCAGCCGCACCTGCTCACGCCACCCGGATCCGTCAACCACGAAGTTGTGATCGATACCGCCATTCGCGTCGAGCCCGGCGGACACTGCCGCCGTGCAGGCCTGCTTCACCATCGCGCCGGCACGGAAGTCCAACGCGGTGCCGGTCACCGCACGAGTCTCCCCTGTTGGAATCATGGCTGCATCAACCGGGGTGTAGGCCGAGGCCGGCATCGTCACGCGGTGGTCGTCGATCGACGTACCGCCCAATCGAAAGTAGGGGTGCGACGTGAGATTCACCGGGGTGGCGGCATCAGTGCGAGCACGGTAGACGACCTCGGCGCCATCGTCTCCCACCGTGTAGGTGGCGCGGGCTACGACTCGACCCGGATAGCCCTGATCGCCATCCTCGCTGACCAGGGTGAAGGTGGCCGAGTTCTCGGTGACCTCGGCCACCTGCCAGATTCGCTCGGAGAACCCACCCGGGCCGCCATGAAGATGGTTGTCACCCTCGTTGGCCAGAAGGCGATAGCTGCGACCGTCCAGCTCGAAACGCGCATGGCCGATCCGATTCGCGCAGCGTCCCACGCTGGCGCCCAGATAGCTGGAATGCACGGCATCGGGATCGTCACGGGAGACCACGACATTTCGCCAGGACCCATCGGGCAGCGCAACATCGAAACCGTGCAGGGTGGCTCCCAGCGGGAGCAGGGTGAGTGCGAAGCCGCCACGGTGCAGCCTGATCGGGGTGTTCACACCGCGAGGCTACCGGTCGCCACGGTCCGAAGTAGCGAAATCCTCACCGCTCCAAGGCCGGCACGAGCAGGCCGTCCGCATCAAGACTCCCCACCCCGAACGCCGCCAAGAAGACCGCGACCACCTGCTCGGTGGTTCCGGTGTCTGGCGAGTTCGGGTCGACGAAGTCGTGCATCCATCCCAGTTCGGGATCCAGGTTCGCGACACCGGAGGTCTCGGCCACCGGGAAGAACACCTGCTCGGTGAAGGCCTTGGCAACATCGCGGCGAATGGCGAAGTCACCAGGATTGGCAATCAGCACGACACGTTCCAACCGATGCCCAGGTACCACGGAGCGGTCGAACATCGCCTCCGAGATCTGCAGGAACGGCAGGATTCCCCGGGTCGGAAACCCGGGATAGGCATAGGGGCTCCCCGGCAGATCGGCCTTCTTGCGCGGATCCCACCAGTAGTAGACATTCGGGAGAAGCCGGGGAGAGCGGGCAAAGAGTCGCACCAGCGGCATCGGGGTGGCCTTCGGAGCGATCAGCGGTGCCGCCAATACCAGCCGCGTCGCTCGCGACCGATTCGCCGCCGCCCAGGCGGCTAACGTCGCGCCAGCAGACAGGCCGCCGACCCAGATCGGTTCGGGGAACCCTGCGGCGATATCCATGCAGGCATCCGCGTGATCGAGCAGCTGCGTAACCGTCAACTCCCCCAGATCCCGGTTGAGCACATCGGCCCTCCCATGGAGAGGCATCCGCGGCAGCAACACACGAAAACCTTGAGCGGCCAACGCTTCAGCGACCAGCGTGAACTGGGAAGGCGCATTGGTGAAGCCGTGCCACAGCACCACGGTGGCACGGGCTTCGGCTTCAGGCTCGAACAGCTTGGCGCGCGTCGCCTCACCGATACCGTCGTCTGTTGCCAAGAGTTCGGCGAAGCGCTCGCGGGCCTGGTCCGGGCTGCTGGCCGGTCGCTGATTGCTCGAAGGCAGCGCGGGCATCGGCAACCATCTGCGAAAGGCCGCCACGTCGTTGGCGTTGCTCATTGAGTGCTTTCCGTTCGGGAAGTGTCGCGCTCGACGCTAGCACCCGAATCTGTTCAGAACCGGTCAGCATCTTGGCGAAACTCCCAGTATTGCCGGTCGTATTTCGCCATGATGGTCATGACAGCCGAGTGGTGTTCAACCGCCGCGGGTCAGCTTCACAACGCCACCGACCGAACGCTCAGGGCACCGCGACACGGAAGGGAAGATCAAGCATGGACACCGTCTACCTCGGAATGGAGTTGCGAAGCCCCCTCGTCGCTTCTGCAGGTCCGCTCACTCAGAATGTCGACGAGGTGAAGCGGCTCGCTGACACCGGCGTGGGCGCCCTCGTGATGCACTCGATGTTCGCTGAAAAGCTGCTGCGAGATGCTGCCGCCGACGCCGCCATGGAGGACTCCTACGCCGAGCTGTCCGCAGAAGCCACCAGTGTCTTCCCTGAACCACTACAGGACGTCGATCCGGCCAACCACTACCTCAATCTGGTCCAGCGCAGCGTCGCAGCCGTCGATATCCCGATCATCGCCAGCTTGAACGCCGCCCACACCGGCACCTGGGTCAGCTACGCCCAACAGCTCGCCGATGCCGGCGCTTCGGCCATCGAATGCAACATCTACTTCGTGCCGGGGAATGCCACCTTGACCGGGGCCGAGGTGGAGTTGCGTCACCTTCAGATCGTGGAAGCCGTGACCGGTGCGGTGGATGTGCCTGTCGCGGTGAAGCTGTCGCCGCATTTCTCCAGCGTCGGCAACTTCGCGTTGCGACTGATCGACGCCGGCGCCGACGGCCTCGTGCTGTTCAACCGCTTCCTGCAG
>DMIX01000180.1 GCA_003451975.1 Propionibacteriaceae bacterium | reverse complement strand
CGCGTCATCAAGGACCGCAACCCCTTCCCGTCCGCCTGTGGCCGCGTCTGCCCCCACCCCTGCGAGGCGAACTGCCGGCGCAATCTGATCGACGACTCGGTCGGCATCAACAACGTGAAGCGATTCGTCGCCGATTGGGATTTGGGCAGGGACACCCCTTGGCGCCCGAAAGTCGCCCCCGCCTCCGGAAAGCGAATCGCCATCGTCGGCGCCGGTCCATCCGGCCTGACTGCGGCCTACTACGCTGCAACCGCCGGGCACCAGGTCACCGTCTTTGATCGACAGCCCAAACCTGGCGGCATGATGCGCTACGGAATCCCGGAGTATCGACTGCCGAAGGCGCAACTCGACGCCGAGATCGCCACCATCACCTCACTCGGGGTGCAGATCGTCTGCGGGAAATCGCTGGGCACGCATCTGCGACTGGAGGATCTGCAGCACGACTTCGACGCGGTCTATCTGGCTATCGGTTCCTGGACGCCCACCTCGATGAATCTGCAGGGCGAGAACTCCGAGGGGGTGTGGACAGGCATTCGCTATCTGGAGCGGGTCGCGAAAGGGGAGGATCCCGAGCCGGGCGAGGTGGTGGTCGTCGTCGGTGGCGGTAATACCGCCGTTGACTGCGCACGCACGGCGTTGCGTCGAGGAGCGCGTCGAGTGATTCTGCTGTATCGCCGTACCAGGGAGGAGATGCCCGCCGAGCCCCATGAGGTCTCCGACGCCGCCGCTGAAGGAGTGGAACTTCACTTCCTGGCAGCACCCACCGCCATTGAGCGCACCGGTGCCGGTCTCAGCGTGAAATGCCTGGAGATGAAGCTGGGCGAGCCTGATCGCTCCGGACGCGCCCGTCCGGTCCCGGTGGAGGGTAGTGAGTTCAGCATCGAGGCATCACTGGTGATCGGAGCGATCGGCCAGAGCACCAATACCCAGTTCCTGTTCAACGACCTCCCGGTGAAGCTCAACAAATGGGGCGACGTGAAGGTCAATGGCTCGACGCTGGAGACCTCAGAGCCCAAAGTCTTCGCAGGTGGCGACTGTGTGACCGGTCCAGCCACTGTCATTGAGGCAGTCGCAGCCGGACGCCGCGCGGCCCGCTCCATGAACCAGTTGCTCGGCCGCGGATATGTGCGCTCCGAGCCAGCAATCTACAACTGCAGCCGAGGCTCCTTGGAGGATCTGCCGCGCGACGAGTTCGAGAGCAGACCCAGACTCACCCGCCAGGCCATGCCGTCACTGCCGGTCGCCGCTCGCGTCGCCGGCTTCGAGGAGGTCGAAAGCGGCTACTCGCAAGCCGAAGCGCGCGCTGAGGCCGCGCGTTGCCTTCGCTGTGGCTGCAAGGCTCGCTTCGACTGTGACCTTCGCGCCGAAGCGACCAAGGAGGAGATCAGCTACATCGAGCCATTGCATCAGCGCCCGCGCACTCCGGTCGTGCGTGATCACCCCTTTATCGTGCGCGACCACAACAAGTGCATCTCCTGCGGACGATGCGTGGCGGCCTGTGCCGAGATCGAGGGCATTGGCGCACTCGCCTATCAGTTCACCAGCGGCGTCCTCGGCGTCGGCACGGCCACCGGCAAGCCACTGATCGAAACCGACTGCGTGTCGTGCGGACAGTGCGTCGCGGCCTGCCCCTGCGGGGCTTTGGATTACGTGCGCGAGCGACCCAGCGTCTTCGCCGCAATCAACGATCCGACGAAGGTAGTGGTCGGCTTCGTGGCTCCAGCGCCGCGCAGCGTCATCGCCGCGGAGTTCGGAAAGAGTGCTGAGCAGGCGTCCCCCTTCGTCGCCGGGCTCATGCGCGCCGTCGGTTTCGACCGGGTCTTCGACTTCTCTTTCGCCGCAGATCTGACAGTCATGGAGGAGACCACCGAGTTCCTCAATCGGGTCAGTGCCGGCGGCGTGATGCCCCAGTTCACCTCGTGCTGCCCAGGTTGGGTCAATCTGGTGGAGAAGAAGTTCCCCGAGTTGATCCCGCATCTATCGAGCTGCAAGTCCCCGCAGCAGATGATGGGGGCGACGGTGAAAACCCATTTCGCTCAAACCACCGGGATCAGCTTGGACGACCTCTATGTGGTCTCGATAGTGCCGTGTCTGGCCAAGAAGTATGAAGCGGCACGTCCGGAGTTCGCCACGGACGGATTGCGCGACGTTGATGCGGTGCTGACCACAACCGAGTTCATCGAAATGATCAAGATGATCCGGCTGGACCCCGACGACGTCCTACCGGATCGGTTTGACGATCCCTATTCGCACGTTTCCGGAGCCGGGGTGATCTTCGGCGCTTCTGGTGGCGTCGCCGAAGCCGCCCTGCGAATGGCGGTGGAAAAGCTCACCGGCGAACGCCACCGCGGGCAGCTGGAATACAACCAGGTTCGCGGCATGGCCGGCGTCAAGGAGGCCACCATCACCGCCGCGGACACCACCGTCCGGGTGGCAGTGATCTCTGGACTGGGAAATGCCCTGCCGCTGGTGGAGCGCGTTGCTGCTGGGGAGGATGTTGGCTACGACCTGATCGAGATCATGGCCTGTCCGGGCGGCTGCATTGATGGCGCGGGCAATCCCGCCCCCGCCAAAGTGGGTGAGTTGCGTGCGCGCACCCAGGTGCTTTTCGATATCGACAAGGGAAGCAAGTACCGGCGTTCACAGGAGAACCCCGATGTGCTGCGGCTGTACGACGAGTTCTATGAGTCGCCGAACTCTGCCAAGGCACATCAGCTGCTCCACACGCACTATCGACCTTTCGATGCGGCCGCCTCGGTACCGCAGACGATGCCCCGGAACTGAGCTCCCGGTCACTTCTCGGTGGCCGTGAGCGGTACCGGGATCAGCGCAATCACCTCAGCACCCATGGCTTCGGCCTGCTGGATCAGATGAGTGGTCATGACCACGAGTCGGTGTCGGCTGGCCGCAGCGATGCGTTCGGCGGCGTCCCTCCAGGTCAGTTCGTCGAGGCCGGTGAAGGGTTCATCCAGGAGCAACACATCATGAGGAG
>DMIX01000245.1 GCA_003451975.1 Propionibacteriaceae bacterium | reverse complement strand
GTACTGGTCAGCGTTCGTCGCTGGCATACGACCATCGGTGCTGCGGTTGGGCTCGGCCTGGGCGGCGTCGCCGTGCTGGCCGGCGTCGGCGTCGGAAAAGTCGTGGCGCAGGCCAGTGTGCCGGCCGCCATCATGCCCAACGACGTGCTGGTGGTATTCATCGACACCATCACCGGTGCGATCAACGACCTCGCCACCGCCACAGTGCTGCTGGCGGTCGTGGTCGGGGTCGCAGCCTGGCTCGGTAGTCCGTTCCGATCAGCGATCAGGATTCGATCGGCCTACGGCAGCTTCACCCAGAGTCTGCGTGAGCGCGCTGACTCGCATGGACTGAGCACCGGGAAGGTCGGCGAGTGGTTGTACAGCCAGCGCGTCCTGCTTCGGGTGCTGGTCGCCTTGCTTGCCGCAGCCGTCCTCGTGATGAGCCGGCCCATCTCGGCACCGGTGGTCATCACCACCGCTGTGGTGGCGCTGATCGTCCTGCTGGTGTTGAGCCTGCTGGAACGGCCACCCGGTGAAGTCACCGACGCAGGTGACGCGGAGGTGGCGGGTGAATCCGAGGCCGAGTCGCAGGAGACCTGATATGACCGATCGTGCCTCCGAGGGTCCCGCACCGGACTCTGTCGAAGCATCGATGGCCGTGGACGAGCCGACCGGGCTCCGGGTGGTCACCGATCCGGCCCATCCTTTCGCCAAAGCCTTCGTCTCCACCATTGCGGTCCTGGTCGCCGTCGCCCTCGCCGCGGCGACGGTGACGCTGTCGTCGATCCTGATCATGGTGGGGGTTTCGCTGTTCCTGGCGCTGGCCCTGGACCCGGTGGTACGCAAGCTGGAAGGGCGCGGCCTGGGACGAGGCCGTGCCATCGGCGTGGTCTTCTCGGTCTTCCTGGCGCTGCTGGTGGTCTTGGTGTTCTTCGTGATCCCGGCCGCGGTGAACCAGGTGATCCACTTCGCCCAGTCAGTTCCGGAATACACCGCTGCCATCAAGTCCTCGGATTGGTTCCACGGGCTGGTGGCGCTCACCGGCGGGCCAGAGGCGTGGAATGCGGCCTTGGCACATGGCCAATCCTGGCTGTCTGATCCGGCACACCTGCTTGCCGTCGGGACCGGTGCGCTCGCCGTCGGCGTCGGCGTGATCAACGGGATCTCGGTGACCATGATCGTGGCGGTGCTCACGCTGTACTTCCTGGCCTCGTTGGACGAGATGAAGCAGGCGCTGTACCGAATGACACCTGCCTATGGACGTGACCGGCTCGCCGATCTCACCGAGCGGATCACCAGCGCGGTGGGTGGATTCATCGCCGGCGGCATCACCTTGTCGGGGTTGAACGCTTCCTTCTCCTTCATCCTGCTGCTGATCCTCGGCGTCCCCTATGCGGTGGTGCTGGCCATGGTCTCCCTGGTCGTCACGTTGATCCCCATGATCGGCTCCGTGCTGTTCTGGATCCTGGGCACCGCGGTATCGCTGCTGTACTCGCCCACCGCGGGTGTCGCCTTCGCGGTCGTGTACTTCATCTATATGCAACTTGAGGCCTACCTGATCACGCCGCGGATCATGAACAAAGCTGTCGCCGTGCCCGGAGCGTTGGTGTTGATCGGGGCCATGATCGGTGGTGCGTTGCTGGGTCTGCTGGGCGCATTGGTCGCGGTGCCGGTGACTGCTTCGGTGCTGCTGGTGATCCGCGGGGTCTACATCCCCTATCAGGACGCCCGTGTCAAGACGCCAGATCAGGTGGAGCTTTCCGTCGCGCACGGTGACGTGATCGTTGAGGACTGAGCCGAGTCGCTGGCCATGAAAGTGGTGTTGGCACCGGACTCTTTCAAGGAGTCCATGACCGCTGCTGAGGCGGCTGCGGCGATGGCGCGCGGCGTCCAGCAGGTCTATCCCGACGCGCAATGCATCGCCAAACCGCTGGCCGACGGCGGCGAAGGAACCTTGGCCGTCTTGGCAGCAGCACTATCAGCCGACCTGATCAGCGTCGATACCCAAGACACCCTCGGACGCCCGGTGCGGGCCCCGCTCGGGCTGACCCGCTGCGGCACGGCCGTCATCGAAGCAGCCACCGTCATCGGATTGGCCCAGCTTCCCGCCAGCCAACGGCGCATCGACATCGCGTCCAGCATGGGTCTGGCCGCGTTGATTCGTGCCGCTCTGGACGCTGGGGCTACCCGCATCATCATCGGACTGGGCGGTACCGCGACCTGCGACGGCGGCGCTGGTCTGCTCGCCGGTTTGGGGGCCCAGCTTCGTGATGCCTCCGGGCGTTCGCTGCCGCCGAATCCGGTCGGTCTGTCAGGACTGGCCGAGGTGGATCTCCGCGGGCTGGACGCCCGGCTGTCGGCGTGCCAGATCGTGGCGGCCAGCGATGTCACCAATCCACTGCTCGGGGCCGACGGTGCTGCCACCGTCTTCGCTCCGCAGAAGGGCGCTGATGCCCAGCAGGTGCGATGGTTGGAGGCAGGCCTGACCCGTTGGGCCGATGCGCTGGCCGCGGCTGGGGCCGGAGACCTGAGGGATCGACCCGGGGCCGGTGCCGCCGGTGGCTTGGGGGCGGCGCTGCTCGCGCTGGGCGCTGTGCTGCGCAGCGGTGGTGAACTGATCGCCGAGGCCATCGGACTGGACGCTGCCATCGACGGCGCCGACCTGGTCCTCACCGGTGAGGGTTCGCTGGACGCTCAGACCGCCGCGGGCAAAGCCCCGCTGGGCGTGCTGCGCGTCGCTGCCGGACGCGGCGTCCCCGTGTTGGCCTTCGGTGGACGGGTACGCGATCGGGACCGTCTTGATCGGTTGGGCTTTGCTGAGGTGATCAGCCTGGGCGATGACAGCGATGCCCCGCCGACCGCAGCCGAGTTGGCGCTGGGCGCCCAGCGGCTCGAACACGTCGTTTCGATGATTCTGGCTCGGCGCCGGGACCGTGCGGACTAGGCTTCCCTGACGTGGATACTCCTGAGAAGCAGCTCACGCCCAAACAGACCGCCTGGGCCTACCTGATCGCCGGCATCATCTGCCTGCCGATCAGTTGCTTCTATCTGTACTGGGACACCTCCGGCGCTCCCGGTGCCTGGTCGGTCGTGTTCGGCTGGGTCGCCGTCGCAATGAGCCTGGTGGCGCTGTGGCGCGGCATCACGGGGCTGCGGCGCTTGAAGTAGACCCCGTCGGGGCGTGTAGCCCGGGCGATTGGGTAGGCGTCAACGTGATCCCGGTGAAATGCCGGGAGTGGATAGAAATCCCCATCGCGAGATTGTTGTTCACTGTTTCCCTATGAGGATGGAACAATCGGAGTCTCGTATTCGCGACGGAAATCCGAAGCGGGTTCAACAGGGAAAGTACACAGGGCGGCGGAGGTCTCAGGGGTGTTGCAGTGATCGGGGTCGCGACAGGGGCGTGCACGGATGTCGGTGCGGTGCGCTCACTCAATGAAGATCGCTCCTATGTGGGCACGCACCTGTGGGCGGTGGCCGACGGTATGGGTGGGCACGCCGCCGGTGAGGTCGCAAGCGACCTTGTGGTGTCGCAACTCCGGGCGCTCGACCGCGACCATCTGGAGCAATCGAGCATCGTTGAGGTCCTGATGCAGGCGAATCAGACCGTCCTCGACTACGGCCGGCGACATCCTGAAGCAGCGGGCTTGGGCTCGACAGTCACGGGGTTGGCGAGGGTGGATATCGGCGGCGCCGAGCATTGGGCGGTGTTCAATGTGGGCGACTCCCGGGTGTACCGGGAGTATGAGGGTGTCTTGTCGCGGGCTACTTTGGATCATTCCGAAGTGGAGGAACTCATCCTGCAGGGAATCATCACCGCCGACCAGGCTCGGCATCACAGCGCGCGCAGCGTGGTGACCCGGTCCATCGGGACGCTACCGGCACCGCAGGTCGATGTGTGGGTACTGCCGCAGACCCCCGGAGAGCGCTTTGTGATCTGTTCGGACGGCCTGACCAACGAGCTCACCGATGAAGAGATTGCACAGATTCTGAACCGCTGTGACGATCCTGAGCTTGCCGCCAAAGAGCTGGTGGACCGCGCCTGGCAAGCCGGCGGGCATGACAACATCTCGGTGGTGGTCGTCGCCGTCGCCGACGATGATGACCGGACCGATGTGGACGAGATCACGAATCCGCGATCCAGTCTTGCCGCCGGGGGGAGTCAGGGATGACCGAGCACCTGGTCCGGTACCAACCCGGCGATGCGGTCGCCGTGGTGAACGAGCGAACCGCGGTCCTACTGGACCTGCCTGCGACTGACCCTCTGGTGAACCGCATCGTGGAACTGGTCACCGACGGTGCCGGTATCGAAGATGTGCTCGATGCGATGGTCTCCACCGGTTTGAACTCGCTGGCCAGTTTCGGGGCATTCCAAGTCACCCCGGCCGGTGTCCGGATGGTGGTGCGGGGACGGGTGAGCGGTAGCGTCGGGGCCCTCGCCGGGATGCACGCCGAGCACACCATGTGGCATGACACCTGGCAGCCTGGCGAAACGGCGGCGGCCCTGCACCTGGCGGGATCCGCCGACGGCCTCAAACTCGTCATCGATCGTGGCGCTGTGCTCGCCGGTGCGGTTTACTGCGGGGCGCCTCAGGCCACTGAGGCGGTGACAGCGCCAGCAGCGGCGACGCCGATATCCACGCTCTCCCCCGAATCGGAACATCCTGGTCCGACTCCCGCCGCACCGGTCGTGGCTGCAGCGGCCGCGGCGGAGTCTGCGCCGGTCGATCCTGCACCGGTCGACCCTGTACCGGTTGACCCCGTAGCCGCCGATCCCATGCCGGTCGCCGAAGCCGACGTCGACGCGTCCGCCCTGGCTGAAGAACCGATCGACGGTGACGCCTTCGCTCACCTGTTCGGTGCCACCCAGCTGCCACCGAAAGCCGGAGCCGAGCCTGCAGCCACGGCCGACCCGCAGTCCGCTGACGGTACGCCCGGCGGCGACGGTACCGTGCTCGATCCCAGCGCGACGATGGACGCACCACTGACCATCTCGACCGAACAGCTTCCCACCGAGCCAGCCCCGTGGCCGGAGCCGAAACCCGCCACCCTGATCACCGGCATGCCGTGGGCCGTTGAGGTGCCGCAGACCGAGCCGGAGCCGCACCCCGTTCGCCAGCAAGTCCCACCTGCTTCGGTACCCGTCCCTACGCCAGCTGTGTCGTCACCGGCCCCTACGCTGGCCCCGCCGGCATCACTGCCCACGTCGGTGAGCCCGCAGCCGGTTCCCGGCACGATCGCACCACCGTCACCGGCCACCGCCGAACCGGTCGCCGAGTCCGGCAGTGACCGGACGGTGAATCGCTCGGCGCTGATGGGGCTGCCGCCGGTGGTGATGGTGGTCGCAGCCCGGTGCGCCGATGGCCATCTCAGCCCTGCCTACGCCGGGAGTTGTCGAGTGTGTGGCGGCACCATTCCACAACAGCAGCCCGTCGAGATTCCCCGGCCGGTGCTGGGTCAACTGCGGTTGTCCACCGGGGGTGTGGTGAGCCTGGATCGAGCAGCGATTCTGGGTCGAAACCCGCGGATCCCGACCGGTTACGCCGGCGAACAGCCGAATCTGGTGCGGCTATCCGATCCCGACAAGGACGTATCGGGCCAGCACCTGGAGGTGAGCCTCGACTACTGGAACGTGATGGTGTGCGATCTGGGCTCTACCAATGGCACTGAAGTGATCCTTCCCGGAGCCATGCCGGTGGTGTTGCGACCCAATGATCCGGTGATCATCGAGCCGGGGACCCGTGTCGTGCTGGCCGGGAGTATCAGCTTCGTATTCGAGGTGATGCCTTGACCAAATCCGACATTCCACCAGACATCGTGGGGCTGTCCTTCATCCGGAAGCTCGGCCGCGGCGGCTATGCCGATGTCTTCCTTTACGACCAGGCCACGCCTCAGCGCAAAGTTGCGGTGAAGGTGCTGCGAGAGACCGGACTGTCGGCGGCGACTATCGACCGTTTCACTGCGGAGGCCAACGCCATGGCCCGGCTGGAACACCCCTACATCGTTCCGGTCTACACGACCGGAACCACCGTGGATCATCGGCCCTACCTGGCCATGATGTACTACCCGCGTCCCAGTCTCGCTGAACGGGCGCGGGCCGAACGGTTCTCCGTCGCAGAGACGCTCAAGCTGGGTATTCAGCTGGGTGCTGCGGTCGAGACCGCCCATCGGGCCGGACTGCTGCACCGCGACATCAAACCGGCCAATGTGCTCACCGATGCCTACGGACGGCCTGGTCTGACCGATTTCGGAATCGCAGGCCAATTGGCTGCCGGCGACGAGGACGATGTCGGGGTTTCGGTGCCCTGGTCGCCGCCCGAGACGCTGTATGCCACCGCACCGGCCAGTGTCCGATCCGATGTGTATTCGCTGGCCGCCACGCTGTGGCACCTGCTGGTGGGCCGCTCGCCGTTCGAGGTGCCGGGCGGCGAGAACACCCCGTTCGCCCTGATGCGTCGAATCCGCGATGTGCCCGCACCGTCCACCGGGCGAGCTGATGTTCCGGCCTCCCTGGACCGGCTGCTTCGCGCGGCCATGGGCAAGGACGCTGCAGTACGGCCGAGCAGTGCCTTCGAATTCGTCGGCGCACTCCAGGCCATCGAGCAGGAGATGCGCCTGCCGCGCACCCCGTTGGAGCTGGCCTCGGCCGAACACCACAGCAATCAGGCGCGTGCCTATGACGGCGGCGACCGCACGCAGGTGCGCGCACCGCAGCGGATCAGCCCTGACACCGCGCTGCCGCCGGTCAACCCCGTCTCGGGTGCAGCCTTTGGACCGGATCCGGCCGCCCAGGAGACGCGGCGTTCCAACCGGTCGGTGGCACCCATTGCCGCCTACGACGAGCAGGTCATCGGACAGACGGTGCTACGCGGCGCGCCAGAGGATCCGTCGATCGCGCCGCCGCCGAGCACACCGAAGCGCTCGATCCTGCTGGTCGCCGTCGGTCTCGCCGTGGTCGCGGCTATCGCAGGCATCATCTGGGTGGTGGTGACGCAGCCGGCGCCCCAACGGACCGACCCGACCGTGACGGTGACGGCCCCACCGCCGGAGATCGAACAGCCGGTACCAGCGCCGGGTACCCCGGCGGTGAGCTGCCGTCGAAAGAGCACCACTGTGCGGTGCTCCTGGACGTACTCCAATGCGTTATCCGACGACCAGTTCGAGTGGCGCCCGGCCGGGAGTAACCAGCGGATTCCCACCAAGCAGGCGTCGGTGAGTTTCGCCAGCCAGAGCCCTGCCTGTATCGAAGTGAGGGTGATTCGCAAGGACGGGTCTTATGTCGCCAACGATTGGACGAAAGGATGCTCGAAATGATTCCAGCAC
>DMIX01000437.1 GCA_003451975.1 Propionibacteriaceae bacterium | reverse complement strand
AGGTTCAAATCCTGTCCCCGCTACTACCGAAAAAGCGCCTCTGACTAGTTATTGAACTAGTCAGAGGCGCTTTGCTTTGCGAGGCGTCTACTCGCTAGGCGCTGCCGCAGTCGGGCTACGACAGGTGCAGCGGCCCGTGCTTTCCGCCATCGGCCGGTGGACGCCAGGCATGGCCTTCCGGATCAGCCAGGGCGGCCAGCACGGAGGCCTTGGCATCGCCGGGAGTGGTGGTGAATGCGGCGATCTTGGCCGAGGTGATCATCTTGGCCATCCCCGCGCCCATGTCCCCGACCACCACGGCCTCGACCTTCTGCTTCACGAAGAACCGCATCACGGTCGCATGGTGGGATCCGTGCTCCACCTGGTCGTGGCTTACATCCCAGGCCACCTCGTGAACCTGCCAGTCGGTGATCTGATCACCGTCCACCTGCGCCACGGCGACCGAGTGGGCACGGCCGAACCGGCTGTCCGACTGGCCGTCCTCGGTCACCGGAATCATCACGATCATGGGTTCTCCTTCATACCTAGGCTTCGCCCACATGCTAGGCCAGAGGCGAACGCGCCCGAAGTTACGGGGCTACGTATGCCTGTCACTGGCAGGATTGCGCATTTTCATCCGGCTCCACCGACACCAATACTGGTGATGCCAACTGAAGAAACACCCCTCACCAGATAGTTCATGAGCGATGGTGCCGCATCCTCTGAACTGCCAATCCGGCCCGGACTTGATGCAATGGCGCATCAGGCCGGGCCGGTGTGGTGTGATGGGGAGGTGCTTGACGAAGTAGTCGACTATCCGATCCACGAACGAGTCCTGCCCAATGGGTTACGGGTCGTCGTCAGTCCCGATCGCAGCGTCCCGGTAGTGGCCGTGAACCTGTGGTACGACGTCGGATCCCGCGACGAGAAACCCGGACAGTTCGGTTGGGCGCACCTCTTCGAACATCTGATGTTCTCCGGCTCGGCGCACGTTGCCAGCGGCGAGCATCTACAACTCCTGCAGAGTTGGGGCGGCTCGGTCAACGCCACCACCTGGTTTGATCGCACCAACTACTTCGACACCGTCCCGGTCGGCGCAACCGATCTCGCCTTGTGGATGGAAGCCGACCGACTCAGCTCCCTGGCCGATCACCTCACCGACGACAGCGTGGACACCCAGCGAGATGTAGTGACCGAGGAGAAGCGCCAGCGCTACGACAATGTCCCCTACGGGGAGGCGATGACCGAGCTGACGGTGATGCTCTTCGGCTCCGACCATCCTTACGGCCACACCACCATCGGCACCGAGGCCGACCTCGCCGGTGCCAATGCCCAGGCCGCCGCAGCGTTCTTCCGCCAGCACTACCGCCCCAACAATGCCGTACTCACCCTGGTCGGCGACCTGAGCCCGAAGGAGGCCTTCCGCAAGGCCGCCCACGCCTTCGGGCAGCTTCCTGGCGGCGAGCGCCGCCATCGGCAGCCGCCCACTGCCCTACCACCGCTCACCGGCGTCCCACAGCAGGCTGTAGCCGCCGAAGTGCCCGCCTCCGCCAGCTACCTGGCTTGGCGGCTGCCGGTCCGCGATACCGCCGAATTCGACGCGGCCGACCTGGCCCTGGCGATCCTCGGTCAAGGCCAGACCTCCCGACTGCATCGCCGAATCGTCCGTGATGGCAGACTCGCCGCCGCCGCGGGCGGGCAGGCTTTGCGACTCATCGGGGGCAACTCGGTGGGCCTGCTACATGTGCGCGCCATCCCCGGGCTGTCCCTGGACGCAGCGCTCACCGCAGCCTTCGCCGAGCTCACTGCGCTGGCCCAGGATGGCCCGACCCCGGCCGAATTGGCCCGAGCCAAGGCTCAATTCCGCCGCGAGTGGCTCAGCGGCTTGGCTTCCTTCGACAGCCGGGCTGATCTCATCGGCGCCTACGCCACACTCCACGACGACCCGAATCGGGTCAACCATCGGCTCGCCGAGGTCTCGGCGGTAACCGCTGACCAGGTTCAGGCGGCAACTCGACAGTTCCTGAATCCCGACCAACGCTGCCAACTCGACTATCGAAATGAGGCAAGCAATGCGACGCCGTGACCAACGGCCCACGGTGGCACCGGCGCCACGGTGGCGCTTCGGGCTCCCGCGAACATCCTGGCTGGACAACGGTCTCGAAGTCCTGATCTGCCACCGTCCCGGTCAACACATCGCCTCGGTGTGCCTGTCGCTGGACATCCCCCTGAATTCCGAGCCGCGCGACATCGAAGGTGTCGCCACCATCACCCAGCGCTGTTTGGATGAAGGCACGCTCCAGCACCCCGGCATCAGCTTCAGTGAAGCGCTGGAGGATATCGGCGCGGTCCTGGACGGTTCAGTGGGCCTGTCAGCCAGCCAGCTGTTCCTCGACGTCCCCACCGCAGCCCTGCCGCAAGCACTGCTGCTGCTCGCCGAGGCGGTCAGCAGTCCCGAACTCGCCGAGTCCCACGTCGAGCGCCACCGCGAGCTCCGACTGGCCGACATCGCACAGACCTTCGCCAGTTCGTCACGGTCGGCTCAGGTCGCCTTCCGCAAGGCGTGCCTGCCGCGTCGCTTCCGCGCCTCACGCATGGCCGGCGGGTCGGCAAGCCGGGTGGCGCGGGTGACAGTGGAGGATGTGCGCGCGTTCCACGCCACCCACTATCGCCCTGAAGGCGCCACCTTGATCATCACCGCCGACCTCACCGCCGAGGTGTACGCCTGGGTCGACGCAGCCTTCTCCGGGTGGCAGGTTCCCGGCACGGTGACCCCGCAGCACCCCACCTTGGAACCGCGGGCACCGCATCGCTGGTTGATCGACCGCCCCGGCGCGGTCCAGGCCGACCTACGACTGGGCGCTTTGGGCATCGATCGCACCGACCCACGCTGGGCCGACCTCCAAGTAGCGACCTATGCCGTGGGCGGTGCCTTCCTCAGCCGTCTCAACCGGGTGCTCCGCGAGGAGCGCGGATTCACCTACGGGGTGCATCTGACGAACCAGCCGATGCGCTCATCGGGGCTGCTCGCGGTCCAAGGCTCCTTCCGCACCGAGGTGGTCGGCGAGGCGGTCCAGTTGGCGGCGCAGTTGATCAATATCACCGAGCACGCGCTCACCGAGACCGAGGTGTCGGAGGCGGTGCGGTACTACACCGGCAGCTCGCCGTTGCGGTATTCCACAGCGGCTGGCGTCACTCAGAATCTGGCGGCCCTGGTCGCCGCGGGAGTGTCGGCAGACTTCATCGATGCCAATGCCTATGCCCTCACCCAGGTCACACCGGCCTCGGCAACCGAGGCCCTTGCCGGCCTCCTGCCGCCGGATCGACTGACACTGGTGGCGGTCGGATCAGCCGAGGAGCTGACCCGACCGCTCAACGACATCGGCTGGCCCGTCACCGAGCATTCGCTTTAGCGCCCCAACGCCTTCAAGGCCGCCTCGACCGACGCCTTCGCGATAGCCATCTGCTTTTGGTATTCGGCCAGGTCGCCGTTGCGCAACGCGGTGTCGGCAGCGGTGAAAGCGACCTCGGCCTTCTTCAGCTCCACAGCGGCGGTGGCCGAGGTATCAGTGCCTCCGGAGCCCGGAGTCGGAGTGGGTGTGGGTGTGGGTGTGGTGGAACCGTTCCCGCCCTCGCCGGTGGAGGCGCCGGCATCACCGGAGAACACCTCATCGAGGGCCTCCTGCAAAGTCGTGCCGATTCCCACGTACTGGCCGAACCGCACCGCCACGAAGCGCAGCGCCGGATAGGAGCCGGTGCTCGCCTCACGTTTGGTGTAGATGGGCATCACGTACAGCAGTCCGCTGCCCATCGGCAGGGTGAGCAGATTGCCGTAACGCGCTTCTGCCGAACCCTGGTTGGTGAAGGAACGCAGCAGATCGGCGAACTTGGTATCGGAGGTCATCGCATTGAAGGTCTGACCCGGGCCGTCCACCTGGTGGGTGCTCGACATTCGCAGCACTCGCAATGTGCCGTAGTCGGGGCTGGTCGCCTCCGCGACCACCGACAGGTAGGACGCCAAGTTCGAGCGGTCCTTCGGGACGAACACGGCCGTCTGGCTGAAGACCGCACTATCGTCACCCGGCCACTTGATTGACAGGTAGTAAGTCGGCTCCAGCCCGGTCGAGGACTGGGTCTGCGACTGGCCGGTCGTCGGGTTGGTGGACGTCGTCGCCTTCGTCGGATCATTCGGCACCTGCCACAGATCAGACTTCTGGTACCACGCGTTCGGATCAGTCATGTGATAGCGAGCCAGCACCTGGCGCTGCACCTTGAACAAATCCTCGGGGTATCGCAAGTGCGCCATCAGCTCGGGGCTGATCGCATCCTTGGACTGCACCACGCCGGGGAAGACCTTCTCATAGCTGGCCAGGATCGGGTCGGTGGTGTCCCAGCCGTACAGCTGCACCGTCCCGTCGGTGGCGTCCACCACGGCTTTCACCGAGTTGCGCATGTAGTTGATGGTCTCGTCGGTCTGTACCGAGCCGAAGGTCGTCTGCGCATCGGTGGTGGCAGCCCGCAGCGACTGCCGCTGACTATTGGGATAGCTGTCGGAGGTGGTGTAGCCATCGATGATCCACACCAGACGTTGGTTCACCACGGCGGGATAGATGTTGGAATCCAAGGTCAGCCACGGCGCCACCTGAGCGACGCGTTCCTGCGGCGTCCGGTCGTACAGCACCTTGGAGGCCGAGTTCACCCGGTCGGACAGGATCAGATTGAGATCGGTGAAATGGGTGGCATACAGCAATCGGCTGAACGCATCCCCGATCGGAACGCCGCCGCTGCCGGCATACACGTTGTAGGTCTCCAGGCCGGTGGAGCTGCCACCGGGGGTGTCCAGCTCGATGGGGGCCTGACCCGGCTCGCGACCCACGACCGCATAGCTGGTGCTGTTCTCGCCGTAGTAGATCCGGCCTTCGTAGCTGCCCAGTTCGCCGGTGGGAGGAAGATCGCCGTCGATCCAGACCGGATCGCCGCCCGAACTGCGGCGGTTGCCGTAGGAGGCCACCAGCCCGTAGCCGTGGGTGTAGACGGTGTGGACGTTGTTCCAACTCCGGTCGGGCAGCTTGGTCATGTCCAGTTCGCGGGCGGCGACCACAGCGTCGGTCTCCTTGCCGCCGATCTGGTAGCGATCCACGTCCAACACCGAGGGGAAGGAGTAGTAGCCCTTGACCTGCTGGAGTTGATCGAAGGTCGTCGAGACCACCGCCGGATCGATCAGACGAATGCCCGGCAGCGCCTCGGCATCGGACTTCAACTGCCCCGGCCGTACCTGGACGTCTGCGTTGTAGTCGGTGACGTCGGTGTTCTCCACGCCGAAGGCGTCGCGGGTGGCGGTGATATTGGCCTGAATGTAGGGCCGCTCCTTGTCGGGCTCGTTGGGCAGCACCTGGAAGGAACGCACCACTGCCGGGTAGATCATCCCGACGATGATTCCCGAAACCACCAGCAGCACCAGGCCGGCACCGGGGATGGTGGCGCGATTCAGGAAACCGTTGGCGAAGAACAGCCCGGCACAGATGAAGGCGATGACCGCGATCACGATCTTGGCAGTGACCTGGGCATGGTCGTCGGTGTACTGCATACCGGTGATCAACGTGCCGTCCTGGACAAGAATCCCGTAGCGACCGAGCAGTTGACTCAAGCCGTAGAGGACCAGCAGCACACCACCCAGAATCGACAGATGGATGCGGGCCGCCCGCACTTCGCCCGCATCGACTTTGCGTCCGATGATCAGCCCACCCATCGCGAAGTGCACTGCTGCGGCGGCAATCAAAGAGAACAGTGTGGCTGACATCAGGAAGGACACTATGTCGGTCCAGACCGGGTACTCGAAGATGTAGAACGAGACGTCGAGCCCGAAATAGGGATCGGCGGTTCCAAACGGGGTGCGGTTCCACCACGCCAGGTATTCGGTTGCCCGAGCGGCGGCGCCTACGCCGGCCATCAGCCCGAAGAACGCTGCCGGCAGCAGAATGGCCAGCCAGGAATTGCGCTCCAGCAGGTCGCGATAACGATCCAACATCGCACTGCGGCCATTCTGGATGAAGGTGGGACGTAGCCGGAAGGCCAGCCACATGTTGCCACCGATCATCAACGCCATCGCGGTGAAGAACGCCGCGAAGAGGATCACCTGCGCGGTGAGCATGGTCGCGAACACTTGGGGATACTTCACCGAATCGAACCACAGCTTGGTCGTCCACAGCTCGGTGAAGATGACCCACACCACAATCAAGGCCGCCAGCACCAGCAGGGTGGGCACCACAAAACCGCGGCGGCTGCCACTCGTCGTCGCGTTCACAGCTCACTCCTCATCGTCGGTCCGACGGGCGTCGAACCACTCGGTTCACTCAAATGTATGCGCCAGAGCCTCAGTCAGTGCTGGGACCAAGTCGGTACCTGTCAGCAATTCCGCGCCGGCATCGCGAACCCGGGCAACCCCGTGGCGCTGTCCGTCGCGGGTCACACCGACCACGAGCCGCACATCCAGCCGGCGCGGATGCTCTGCCACGACATCGGCGGCACGGTCGGGGTCCTCCGGCAGATCCGCCTCCGCGTCCGGTGGTAGAAAGGCCCGCTCCACGCACAACACACAGCCCGCCACGGCCGGCGGCCACATGATCTCCGACAAGGTCTGCGCCAAATCGGCACCAGCGCTGAACTCATCCTGCTCCACCGAACTGAAACCATCCGGCCGAGCAGCGCCCAAGGCCTCGGCCAGGTGGGGCTCGGCTTCGATGAGCTCCTTGGTGCGTACCAGGGCGAACAATCGTGCCGGCTGATCCCAGCCCAGCTTCGCCACATGCCGCTCAACCTCGATCAGCGCGGCGATCAATGCCTCACTCATCAGCAGCCCGGGACGCCGGCAGCAGTGTTGGGATCATTCAAGGCGTTCAGGTCTCCGATCGCGCCGTCCAGGTTGTCGACCGCGACCAATCGCAGCCCCTTGGGCACCGACGTGACGTTTTGACAGTTGTCCTTGGGAAGCAGGAACACCGTCGCACCGTCCCGAGAGGCAGCCGCGAGCTTCTCGGCGATTCCCCCGATCACGCCCACCTTGCCGTCAGCACCCATCGTTCCGGTACCCGCAATGGCCCGGCCCTGCGTCAGATCACCCGGTGTCAGCTTGTCGTAGATCGACAAGGCAAACATCAAACCACCGCTGGCGCCACCAACGTCAGGATCAACGGCATAGGTCACCTTGGGCGTATACACATAACCGGTGGAGATCTCGATCCCAACCGAGGGGTAATCAGGAGCCTTGAGACTGGCGCGAGTCGTCACAGTGACCTGCTGTGTCGCCTGATCGCGGGTGATGGTGAACGTCACCTTCTGCCCGACATGTCGATTCTGGATCTCCTGCAACACCGAGGCGCGATCGGTAACCGGAACATTGTCCACCGCCGAGATCAAATCGCCGGGTTGCAGGATTCCGGCAGCCGCCCCGGAGGTCTGCACCGACTGCACCATCGGCAGTTCGGTGACCGGGATCTCAGCGGCTCGCAACGCGGCCACCACTGCCGAGGTCTGCGAGTTGGTCATCAAGGCGGTCTCTTCGTTGTCCACCTCGCTGGGAG
>DMIX01000095.1 GCA_003451975.1 Propionibacteriaceae bacterium | reverse complement strand
TTCCACCACTATCGAGACACTACCCCGCCAGGTACCACTCGGCCAAGTCGGGACACTCACTCCCGACGAGCACGAATGCAGCGCCATAGGACAATGAGGGGTCGCGCTTCATTCGCCGGTCGATCTCTCTTATTAGGGCCAGCGTGCCGGGCCCCTCCTCCGCGGGCTCGAATCCGCGGAGAAGTTCTCGACGTTCCTGCCTTGACGGAGCGCGGGCCGACCACCGCCGGAACAGTTCCTCGAGGTAGGGGCCGGCCTGCTTGCTTAGCGCAAGCAACGTCGGGGCCTTCAATTGCCGGACGAATTCCTCCAACTCGCGGTTGGACAGCCTGGCCGGCGACGGGCGACCACCCTCTGGAGGCCGAACCTTCGGAAAGGCTGCGCGGCCTTGTTGTTGAGCACGAGTCATACGGAAACCACACAGGACACGGGGGCGGGGTCGGCCTCATCTTACTGATCGTGAGGTTCGCGACCACCTGCGTCATTGACTGGCGTCCGCTACCACCGGCCTCTGAACTCGGTGATCGCGAGCACCGGCCTCTTTAGTCGGTGATCACGGCCTCCAGCACGGGCTTCTTGAATCGGTGCTCGCGACACCCGACCTCTCGAATCGGTGATCGCGACCAACGGCCTCTCGAACTTGTAATCGGGCGGTGGGAGCCTGGAGGACCGGCGTCTCCCGTACTAGAAGACCCTCGCAAAGAGGCATCCGGATTCGCCCGAGTTCCGGCGTGATTACCAGTCACCAGGCAGAACGGTGTCCGTCTCAGTAATCACTTGATCTCGGTCCGCTGCCGGCCGTGTGGTTGGCCGAACGTTCCGGCTCAGCGGCAGCGGAACGCCGCCCGCCGCAACCGGTTGTCAGGCTCCGACCACCGCTACCGATCCACATGAGCCCCATTCTCTAGCTGCTAGCCAGACCCGCCTCCACGGTAATCGATCTTACCACTGCGGTCGCGGGGAGCCGTCGGCCGGCCAGTCGCCCTGCCAGCTCCCTCGAGCGAGATGGCCAGGTGTTGACATGGAGGGTCATCGGAAGTGCAGGAATCGGCGTCGGGTCCCAGTTGGCCCGCTCGTGAACGAGCTGCTCATCAACCAGCCACCTTATTTGGTTTGAGCCCCATTCGATGGCATACCGATGGGCGGACTCTGACGCGTCGAAGCCAAGCTGAATGCAGCTTGGTGAGCCCCTGTACCCGTAGTCGAAGCTCGCCCCTTCGCCACCAGGATTATAGAAGACATTGACCAGGAGACGGTCCGACCGACTTCCTACGATTTCAACATCGATTTCTTGCCGCGGCGAGTCGCGATGCAGAAAGAACCCTGTGACAATGCCGGCCACCTTCGTCGCCTGTAAGTCGGCCTCGAACCTTCCAAAAAGGAACCGGTCGCGACTCGAAATGGAAGCTGCACTGTATCCCCGAACACCAAGTGATTCCCTCTTCACAGTGAGCACAGCCCCAATCCCGGCACACAACTCAACGTTAGAGGGACGAAACAGGGCGAGGTTACCCGCAAAGGTGTCATCCCTCAGGAGCCAGCGAATCGTGTCGAGATTCTCTAATTGGTCATTGAAGCTCACGTGGGTTCCGATTCTCGTCGACAGATTGGCTGCGGGGACAGCACGAATACCTCTCCATCCCCGACGGGACTCTACCACCCAGGGCGAACTATCGCGCTTGGCGTCCTTTCCGGTCGCGACCGGACTAGGTTCCACGCTCGCATCCAGCAACCGACGCTGATCAACATCTGTAATCTCCGGGAAGGGGCAAACGGGCGGAGGGCACCTCAGGTGCTCGCAGACCACCTTCCATTTATTGGCAGCCTCCGCGGGCAACACAGCAATGTTGAGGCCGCTCACGCCCCCCAGGATGTCCAGCGTGCTGGCATCCGAACTCCCGTGTTGGCTCGTTGTGATGATGAACTTAGCCCGGGGGTATCGCTCCCCTAGCGTCCCCGCTTTCGCTTGCAGAGACCCGATGTTCACGTAAGCGTCGAACACCCGATCAGGCCGTCTTGCGAGAAGATGCTCGAGTTCCGTCACTGGAAGGTCCCGAAGATCACTGCAGCACCTGTACCCGAGCATTGAGAGGGCCATGGCAAGTGATGAGAGCCCGGAGCCCTCAGCTCCGAAGGCGAAGACCGGCCGCTCCTGTGGGCGAAGCCGAAAGAGGGACTCGCCCTCGCTATCGAGAACGCCAATCTTGGTCAGTGCGGGGAGGATGGAATAGGAGTTGGTGGAGTCTCCATCGCGTCGCTGACTGATGATAGACCGCTTGGTTGCCTGCACATCAAGTGCTCCGAACTGGTGATTAGTCCAGAGGTCCACGGGCCCTCGACAAGGCAGGAATGAAAGTAGCTTCGCGGCACCATCGCGCGAGAGAACGTATCCCGAAAGGTACCAGAGCCCTCGCACCGGCCGGAAGACGCTGCGGGAAAGGAAGGTCTTCTGGGCCCCGTGCTTCACCTCCTTGTATGACAGGTAGAGAATGTCGAATCGCTGGGTCTCGAAGCCTTCGCCTTCCATCTCTGCCCACGCCCGATCGAGATGCCGAGCAAATCCTCGTTGGAACCAGACATCGTCCTCGAGAACGAGCGCGTATGCGTGTTCGCCCGCAGCGATTCGGCGCCAAACGCCGATGTGTGAGCGCGCCACCGCGATTTCGGGTTGACTCATTCGAATCGGGCGATCGAGCTCCAGACGGTCCGGCAGAGCGCGCGGTTGGGGCTCCACGAAGAGCTGGTCCCCGAGGGTATAGAAAGGATCGACCTCCTCCTCCTCAAGCGGCGGTTGCGTGAAGCTGCTGGCGTCGACGGCGGGGTATCGTACGGCCCGTTTCGTGAGTGCGGATCGAGAGGAATCCGACACGTGGCTGAGTTCCCGACTAATCTCGGCCCAGCGGTTTGGCTGACGATCGAGATTGATGACATAGATCCGTTCAATCCTGTGCCGCTCCGACTCGATCGATGGTCCGAATGCATGGCACTGCTGCCGTGGCAGCAGCCACCGGCTCTTCAAGAGGATGCTATAGAGGAGCTTCGTAGGCGCCAGCAAGGGCCGTGACAGGTTCATTCATCGCACCCTTTGCGCGCTCGCGCCTTCATCCTCGATACTCTCGCTGGTTCGAGAGCCTCCAGTTCCTCCTGTCGCGCCTGTAGCTGAGCGGCCATCTGCTGGTTGCGACATCTTCCCAGCCACATAGCACGAGCAAGGTGTCTACGATGTCGCCGTGTTCCGTCGCGAGGTCGAAGACCGATTTCGTAAGGTTTCCGGGGCCCGTGGTTGACTGGATTTCCGGCAACTCACCCGATGCGGGTCGCTCAAGGGCTTCGGTGGCTCTCGCGAGCGCCCGCTTTACGATGGGGTGTCCGCGCACCGCAAGCAGCGGATTATTGTTGAAGTAGAAGATCCACGTAGAGGCGTTTGCGCCAGGCTCGGTGAAGACTGAAGGCGGTATCATCTGGTTCGTCGAGATGTCGTAGCATAGAGGGTGAATCCTCAGTCGACCATCGCCAAATAGGTGTTCAATCGCAGACCCATGGTAGACATCGTCAGCATCTAGATAGCAGCCGCCCTCAATGAAGATGTAGCAGAGACGAAAGTAGTCTGACCGCATCGCAGGGTGATAGCACTTGCTGTAAGCCTCTTCATAGCGCGGGCCTAACGTCCGTGCAATGAAGTCTCTTGCTCCGTCATCGTCGAACAGGAGGAACTCAAAGCCCCGCGCCTCGAGCTTCCGCCATGACTGGATGCACTCCCCGACGTCCGCCGGCAGTTGATGCAGGTCGTCCCAGAATTGCACGATCGTCCTTGGGGTTCCGGTCGACAATGCAGCCGGCATGACATCGTCGTCGCGGATGCGCTGCACCACTTCCCGAACAAAGTCGGAGCGAGCCCGGTGATCTTCCTCAGCGGGATGCTCCGCGTCCACGTAAGCCGCACCTTGATGTAGACGGTGCCGTAGGCGAGTGGCTTCAACTAGTCCAGCCGCCTGGGGTCGGCTTGTCAGTGTAGGGGCCTTGCCTCGGGTGCTCATCACACCGGACCCTTAGCATCGCTTGGTGTTGGCTGCAACGACGTCTCCGGGTGTTGGGCGTCCAGCTTACGGCAACGAGACCCTGAAGCTGACAGGGACAGCAGATTCACGGCCGCCACGGCTTGGCTCCACTTGTAATGTGCTATCGCGCCGCCCACAAGGACGTGGTCTCGATGGAGGAGGCGCTGGGGACGTTTAGACCCGGTAGAGCGTCTCATCCATGAGCCCAACCATCGCGCTCACCCGCGGCCGCCCAGCGACAGCGATGCGGCCGTCGGGTGCAGCGCGTTGTTCGGCGGCCCCTCGGTCATGCTGCCCATGCTGCCTCGAACCAGATTGCCGGCACACGGTGCTTGTGCGCGAGTCGTCGCGCCGCGTGCTGGACCCGCCAGTAGCCGTCCCTGGTCATGCCCTTGAGTTGGCGGGGTGCCGGAAACCCGGGGTCCAGGCCAAGAAGGTAGTCGAGCACGACCGCGTCGACCGGAACATGCAGAAAGGGCCGAAGCCTCTTCCACTCGCGCTCCGTGAAGAGCTCGCGGTTCGTGACGATTTCGTAGACGACAATGTTGATCAGCTTCGCAAAGTAGGCCCACCGATCCACGGCCAGCCCATTGCGTGAATGGGCGCCCCAGCAAGGTAATCCGACGACCCGATTAAGCCAGCCGTCGTACTCACGGCGCGTACGAATGCATGCCAGCCTCCGCGGCTTGAGGTGATCGCCTAGCTTCTTCTTCAGCGCAGCGTGGCCACCTTTCCGGAAGAGCCGGGCCATGGCCCCCTTCTCGACGACGAACTTGATGCGACGACGAAGAAGCGCCTCGCGTCGTTGCGTTGGAGAGAACAGGTTCACATCTTCCTCTTGTCCGCCGTACATCCTATCGTTAGACGCCGGCGTTTCGGGGTTTTCGCGCGCAAGTTGTCCACCGCAGCAAGTGCCCTAAGCACCTGCCGTCGGCATTGTCTTGGGATGGCTGACGAGACGCAATCACCTTCGGACGTTGGGGTTGCGCGGCGCCTGCGGGACCGGAAGCACGAAATGCCGCCGGCGGCGTGAGTCAGGAATCGGCAGGTTAGCTGGACGGAGCCAATTGACGGCGATGCGCCTGGCTCGAAACGTGGCGCACGTCTCAAGGACCCTGCCCCGTGGCTGGAAACAGCCCTGAATCAATGACTTGCAGCGAGGGAGCCGGCGTCGCGCCGAACACCCGATTCTCGATAGGCTAGCGCCAAACAGACCCTGTCGACGCCAGGGACTGGGGATGGTGAGCACCGGCCCCAGTGTCCGAGGCTCACGACCTCCGGCCCTACTGACCGGTGATCGGGACCACCTGCCCCGATAACCTGTGATCGTTTCGTCGGCGTCCTGGGTTGGAATGGGATCAGTTAGGATCCCCGATTCAGGCTGGCTCTACAGTCGGTCGCGGAGGGCGTCGGTTGAGACGTCGCAGTCCCGGAGGATCTTCGCTGTGATTCCCGGTCCCAGTACTTCACCGGCATGGGCGGGGACAACGGTCGAGCGGCCGTCGGCGTGCCGCAGGAAATGGTGACTGCCTCTCACCCGGACCACTTCGAATCCTAGCTTGGCGAGCGCCGCGATCAGTTCGTTCCCGGTGAGGCGAGGCACGCGCGTCACGACGCCAACCGGACCCGCTGCACTCCGACGAAGTCGAGCGAGTCGCCGGTCTCCCCTTGGACTTCAAGGCAAAGCGAGATCGCCTCCTTGATGCGTTCCATGAGCTCATCCAAGGAGCGAGCCTGCGTGTGGCAACCGTGCAGCGTCGGAACCGACGCCACGTAGAAGCCCTCCGCGTCCCGTTCGACGACGACGTTGAACTCTCGGCCCATCAGCGCACCACCTCTGCGCATTGTACGAGCGAATCCGCTTCATCGGATAGCCCAATCAGAGCCGAAGGAGCGAAGCGGCTGGATCGGTTATCGACCTTCAAGCACGACGGCTAGGCACAGGCTGCTTCTGGCTGCAGAGTGCCTGAACGCCGGCGCCGCGTGCCTCCCGGCCATAACCGCCTTGTCATAACCGATCCGACGACGGGCCTTCTAAGCCGGGGGCCGCAGGTTCGAGTCCTGCCGGGCGCGCCACACAAGACGAAGTGTAACAAGGTTTTACAAGGGCCTGCCTTTTCTGCCGTCATTGGGATAGCGTACTGGTGGTGCAATGATGGTGCAGCGTCAGCCTCGGCTGGGCTGCGATGCACCCAGTGCGGAACGGGCGCATGAACCGGATGGAATGATCACCGAAGTGTCAGAGCGGTTGATTGCTCCGGTCGTAGGAAGCGACGTAGGGGGAGACTCCACCGACCGTTCGAATCCCTCTCCTGGTAGTGTCTCGATAGTGGTGGA
>DMIX01000233.1 GCA_003451975.1 Propionibacteriaceae bacterium | reverse complement strand
CATTGCCTTGACTGAGGATGATCGACTGCGGAATCACCAGGTAGTCGGCCGACAACGACTTGTCCAGATAGCTGATGAAGCCGGCGAAGATCGAGGTCACCATGCTGATCGTGGCCACAATGGCGCCCAGCCCCAGCATCATGGCGGTGATGGTCGCACCGCTGCGTCCAGGGTTGCGTTGCAGATTGCTGCGCGCCAAGCTGCCCTCGCGGGAGAACACCGCATTGAGTGGACGCGCCGCCCAGGCCGCAACGGGATTGATCACCGCCGGAATGAGTAACGCCACCCCGATCAGGAACACCACCGCTCCCAGGCCGACCAGGCTGGAGGAGGCGCTGAACAATCCGGCCAGCGAGACCACCATCAACCCGACGCCGATCCAGGCGCGAATGCCGACCTGACGCTCGTAAACCTCGCCCAGCTGTGGACGCATCGCCTCCATCGGGGTCACCCGGCCAGCGCTGCGGGCTGGCAGTAGCGCCGCCACCACCGTCACCCCGATGCCGAGTGTGATCGACATGATCCAGGTGGTGAGGCTGAACTGCGGTCCGCCGAACTGAATATGGATGACGCGGTCCACCAGTGGTTGCATTGCCGCGAACAGCGCCAATGCCATCAGCCAACCGGCCACCAGGCCCAACCCGGTTCCGATGATGCCCTGGAAGAGCGACTCGGTGAGGAACATGCCCATCACGGTGCGTCGGGTGGTACCGATGGCGCGCAGCATGCCGATGTCGCGACGGCGTTCGGCGATGACGGTGCGGAACGAGTTCGCGATGATGAACCCGGCGGTCACCAGGGCGAATACGCCGAACATGCCAAATCCGAAAGAGGCCACCTGCAGTGAGGCCAGCAGCGATGATTCCGAGGAAAGGCCACCGACCTGGTAGTCCGAGCCGAGCGCTGCCGAGGCTGCCGCCTCGGTGGCGGCTCGATCCGCACCGGGGGTGAAGCTGGCCTCCAGTTGGGTGATTCGATTCCCCAAGCCGAACAGTTGTTGGGCTGCTGGCAGCGTGACATACACCTGCTCCTGGCCGGGAACGGTGGCGGCGTCCAACAGACCGACGATGCGGAATCTGGCGGTCCCGCCAGTGGAGGGCAGCACCAATTCGTCGCCGAGACCCAGGTTCAGTTGGGTGGCCAGGTCGATATTAATCACCCCCGCCGCGTTGTCACCAGGCGCAAGCATGCGGCCCTGCGCCACGGTGAATTCCTTGATCGACGCCACCGTGCTGAGGTCCACGCCGACCACGGTCACCTGCGCCAAGCTGCCCGGGGCGGCATCGGCTTCGCGAGGAAGGGGTGCGATCTCGGTGACACCGGGACTGACTACCGCGATCTGCGGGACGCTCAGCAGTCGGTCGGCGACCGTCGGAGAGAACGGCTCGTTGTAGACGCTGGTGACAGTCATGTCGACCTTGCCTGCGGAGGTGAGCAGGTTGCGGGTGAAGGCGTCGACCATCGCCGGCAGGATGCCGTTGAGGCCGAAGGTGAGCATCACGCCGAAGACCACCGCCAAAGTGGTCAGCAGTGAGCGCGTCCCGCGACCGCGCAGGTAGCGCCAGGCCAGGGTGAGGGTGAGCTTCACAGCAGGCCCGATCGCTCCAGAGCCCGTCTCGGCCCGTCGGTGGTGCCGTCCAGATCGAGATCGTCGACGATACGGCCGTCCTTCATCAGGACCAGGCGTTGGGCGTAGCTGGCGATGCGCGGATCGTGGGTGACCATCAGCACGCTGCGTCCCCACTCGGCGCTGACCTGACGCAGCAGGGCGCCGATCTCCCCGGCCGCTCTCGAGTCCAGATTGCCGGTGGGTTCGTCGGCCAGCACCAGCGCCGGGTCGGTCGACAGTGCTCGGGCGATGGCCACTCGCTGCTGTTGGCCGCCGGAGAGTTGGTCGGGACGGTTGTTCAGTCGGTCCCCCAGTCCAACTCGCTGCAGCCACTGGGTGGCTCGCTCGGCGGCATCCGGCGCGCCGTCCAACTGCAGTGGCAGCGCAGCGTTCTCCACTGCATTCAGCACGGGAATCAGATTGAAGAACTGGAAGACGAAGCCGATGCGGCGGCGGCGCAATTCGGTGAGGTCGTCATCGGGCAGATCGGCGAGAGTGCGGGAGTCGATGGTGACACTTCCGGCGGTGGGCTTGTCCAGACCACCCAGCAGATTCAGCAGCGTCGATTTGCCGCAGCCTGAGGGGCCCATGACGGTGACGAACTGGCCTTCGGGCACGACGAGATCGACACCATCAAGGGCGCGCACTTCGGTGGCATCGTGGCCATAGATCCTGGTCAGCCCCGAGATCTCGACGATTGGCGTGGTCATGGTCTGCCTCACCCGATGGTGACGGTCTGGCCGTCGGTCACGGTGGTTGCTCCGGTGGTCACGACGGTCTGCCCGGCACTGAGCCCTGTGATGATCTGCGCCAGGGTGTCGGTGGATCCGCCGACGGTGACCGGCTGGGCGTGCACCACATTGTTGGCATCCACGACGTAGACGATGCTGCCACTGCCTTGGGTGATCACCGACTGGATCGGGACGGTGAGAGCATCGGGAATCGACTGCGTCACGATGTTGGCCGAGCCGCTCATACCCTGCAATACGCCTTGGGAGCCGGTATCGATCGACAGTCGCACGGCGAAAGTCACCGTTCCGGTGGTATTGGCAGTGGGGGCCGCGCTGACTCGGAGAACGGTGGCCGGGAAGCTGTCGGTGAAGGAGTCCAAGCTGACGGTGGCGGTTTGGCCGGCTTTCACAGCGGCGATGTCGGACTCGTTCACTGCCGCCTCGAAGTTCATTTTTGCGGGGTCGACGACGGTGAACGGCGCTATGCCGGGTTGCACGCCCGCTCCCTTTTCGACGGTGCCGGCGAAAATGACGTTTCCGGCGAAGGGGGCTTTCAAGGCGGCATGGTCGGCATCGGCCTTGGCCTGCTTCAGGGCTTCGCGGGTGGCGGTCACTGCGGACGCGGCGGCGTTTCGAGCTGAGGAGCTGGAATTCTTGGCCACATTCCACTGCGCCAGCGCTGCGGAGTAGGCGGCTTGAGCCTGGGCGCGGGCCAGTTTCAACGGTGCGGTGTTCATTGTGGCCAGGGTTTGCCCGGCGTGGACCGCGTCGCCGTCATGAACCGACACCTTGGCCAGGGTCCCGGCTGTCGGGGGATACACCCCGGAGGACCGACCCGGCACCAGCGATCCCGACGCGCTCACGGTGACGTCCATGGCTTGAGTGGTGGCTTTGGCGGTACTGACAACGGTTCGGCCACTACTCACCGAGACCGCGATTCCGGTACCGACGGACAGCACCACTGCAGCGGCAATGGCAACGATGATGACGGTTTTACGCTTCATGACGGATTCCTGTCGAGGGTTAGGTACAACTCCTTGATCCGGTCGATGAATGAGGGGTCGTCCGGGATGGTGAATGAGTCCGACGGCATCCCGAGAATGCGGGCTTGGGCTTCTCGGATGGCGTAGCCGCCGGTGAGCAGGATGTGGGCGAATTTGTCGGCGCTGTTCGCGGCGACCGCCCGGTTCCACAGTTGGTCGGCGGCTTCGAACCACAACAGCAGCACGATGTCGGTGGCGACGGTGGCATCCATGACGGTGAAGGATCCGTCGGTTGCGCCGGCTTCGATCACCGGCAGCAGCACTTCTTGGCTGCGTTCCCGCCAGGCACGGAACAGTCGTTGACGCAGCGGCAGGTTGGATTCGGAGTAGAGCAGAGTCGCGTAGGAGAGGTCGGGTTGGCTCAGTTTGTACGTGGTGGCAGCTTCCATGATTTGCTCGAGTCGAATACGGGCGTTATCAGCGGTACTCGCCGCCTCGCTGGCCCGGCTCAATTCGACGAACAGGCCGTCGGAGAAGCGTCGGATGAGTGCCTCCATGACGTCGTCCTTGGCGGCGAAGTAGTGGTAGAAGGTGCCTTTCGCTACTCCGGCGGCTTGCACGATCTGCTCCACGCGCAGCGCTTCGAAGCCGTGAGTGCGCCCCAATTCCCAGGCGATGTCCAGCAGTTCTTCGCGTCGCTGCACAGGGTCTTTGGTTACGCGCACCCGGCCTTGACCGGTGCTGGTCGTGGCTTTCATAGTTCACCCGCCTTCGGCCGTTGCTGCGCAACGGGGTGAGATCCAGGCTAGTCACTGACCGACGGTCGGTCAACAAAGGCGGTTGTCGTTGCGTAGACGCAACGAAGCCCCTGGCGAACCAGGGGCTTGGTGAGGGTCTTGTCTCAGGCAGACATCGCTCGGACGGCGCCGGCGACGGTGCGTATCTGTTCGGCGAAGACTTCCGGCGCGCGGCAGCGGAAGGTGAGGGTCTGGCCGGAAGCCAGCATCACCCGCACCGCCTTGTGGAACAGACGCGATTCGGTGGAGATGTCGATGACCTCGTTGAGTCGCAGCGCGATCGGCGTCGGCGAGGTGACTTCTTCGGTTGTTTCGCGTGGATAGAACTGGAGCGCCTCGGAGGTCAGGGTGACCCGTCCGGTAACCCAGGAGCTTGCGAAACGATCCTGGAAGCGACGAAGGGTCCACTCCAGGCTCTGGTTGAACGTCGAGTTCTCCGCGCCGTCTGAATCGGCGACAACATGTGAAGCGACCGAATCGGCCACCATGACTTCGGTGTCATGCGACGCAACGATCCAGCGGCTCACATTGGCATCAACTGTTGGCATTCGACCCCCCGATCTTGTGACATGCCTCCCAACCATGGAACCCGACGGTGTGGTGTTACAGAAGTGGCAATCTTGCGCAGCGCTTCTGCGACGTGGCTGCTCGGCCCGTCTTCGGCGCTGTTTTCGGGGGCAGGCCGACGTCCTGTCGGTGCTGGTTGTAAACCCGTAGGCTGACGGTCGATCGTGTAGACCCGCGAAAGGTGATGGGGATGAAGAAACTCGGCATGCTGGTCGCTGCTTTGGCTGCTGCTTTGGTGATGAATGGGTGCTCACTGATTCCGGGCGTCGGTTCGCAGAGCGGCATTCAGGCCTGCGTGGCGATCCAAGGTCCGCTCCAGGAGGCGGGCCAGCAGATCGTCGACCTCGTTCAGAACGCACCGTCGGATCCGATGGCTGCTGCGAAGGCGATGGACTCGCTGGTCGCGAAGCTCACCGAGGCCCGCGGCAAGGTCACCAACGAGAAGGTCGGTGCCGGGTTGGACAAGCTGATCTCCGCGGCGAAGTCGCTATCAACGCAGCTCAAGTCGACCAAGGGCGACTTCTCGAAGTTGGATAACACCAAGTTCCAGACAGCCGTGGAGGAATTCTCCACCGCGTTGAACGAGGTCGTGGCCGGCTGCCAGTCCTAGGGCCGAACAGCGTCGCGGGGCCGGCACCAGATCAGGTGCCGGCCCCGCCACGTTTCATTTCGGGGATGGGTGGGCTGGGGCTACTTGGTGCCGCTTTCCAGGTGAGCCTGAACGAACCACTGGAACTTCTCCAGCAGGGCGGTCTGGCCGATGAGCATGTCTTGGGTCACCAAGTCGAAGTCCTCGACGGCGGCGATCGCGGCCCGGTTGTCTGCGATGACTCGGTCGTATTGATCGTTCAGGGCAGCGAGATGGTCAGGCACGGTGGCCCGGCCCAGCGGGTAGTCGGCCCAATCGCGAGTCTGGGTGATCGCCCCGATGGTGCCTTTCGGTGAGAAGCCCAGGGTCGCGATGCGCTCGGCGACGGCGTCGGCGTTGAGACGTACTTGGTCGACTTCGGGATCGATCATCTCGTGGACGCCGATGAAGCTGGGGCCCACCACATTCCAGTGAACGTGCTTCAAAGTCAGGTGAAGGTCGTTGTAGGCGTTGAGGCGTTCCTGCAGTACAGAAACGACGCGTTCGGCCGCGTCGGCACTGATGCCGGCAGCGCGATAGGTACGGGTGGCCATGGATGCTCCTCTTTTCGATTGGGGTGTTCATTGAGGTGCAACCCAGTCTGCTATCGAAATATGCCCTAGGCCCGGATCTAGGTGTAAATCGCTGCAATAAGCCAGACCGACGCCGCCAATAGCCCGGTTCCCAGTTCGATCAGAATGCCGACGCCGGTGCCTCTAAGGCCGGCTTTGGCTGACGTCCAGGCACCGTTGACATCCCTCAGTCGGTAGTACTCGGCGAGCCAAAGGCCTAGCACGAAGCCGATGACCAGGCCGATCACGGGGATGACGAAGAAGCCCACGATGCCGAGCACTCCGGCGCAGACCAGCGACCAGCTCGAGGTACCGACCTTTTGAGTGTGTCGTGCCATCTCCCACTTCGACCAGATCATGCCGATGGTCACCAGGACCGCCACGATGGCGAAGGTCCACCAGCCGACGGCGGAGTTGGTGTACAGCGCCCACACCAGCACCGCGCCGCCGATCAGCAGACTGCCAGGCAGCACCGTGATGACGATGCCGATCAGCCCGACTGCAATCGCGATTCCCACCAGGATTTCTATGGCCAATTCCACGCCCTCCATTGTGCCTACCCGCAGAAAGCCGATCGAGGTTGCCTGGTCCGCGTCCGGTGCCCGGAGACGGCCCGAACCCCGCGCCGCTGAGGTGCATTGGACACCCGTGTCGGCGGTGTCGAGACGGCCCGTCGGGCCTCCTCAACCAGCCGCGTGGGTGAGCCGATGCGTGATCGCGATCCCGATCGGCTGGAGCTGGTGTGGTTCCTTTCTGCGCCCTGCTGCTTGGTCTTGCTCTGCGCCCTGCTGCTTGGTTCTGCCGCCTTCCCAACCCCCGGTTGGTTGAGGAGGACGCGTCAGTGTCCGTCTCGAAACCTGGTGAGCCGCGCTGAGGAGCTGCCCCGGGTGGGTCGGCGCCGACGCGGGAGCGTCGCGGTGCCCGCGGTCGCAGCTCAGCCCTGCCGCGACGGCGCCAGCCCGGCTCCGGCGGCTCTACAGTGAGGCGCATGAGTAGGCAGATCACACAGGTGCGCGCGCCGAGTAATGCCTCCTATGCGGCGGCGCGTGAGCTCAGCGACGGGCAGGCCAAGCCGCTGGGGGCGTTGGGCGAGTTGGAAGAACTCGGCGCCTGGTTGGCTTCGGTGCAGGGTAGCTGTCCGCCGCGCCAGCTCGACGATGTGCGGGTCGTGGTTTTCGCCGGCGACCACGGCGTTGCCACCACCGGCGTGTCGGCCTACCCCGCTGAAATCACCGTCGCCATGGTGCGCGGCATCGTCGATGGTCATGCGGGCGTGAGCGCCTTGGCTGCGGCCAACAACGTCACGGTGTCGTTGTACGACCTGGGGGTTAACGCAGATTTTCCTGATCTGCCGCAGATCGGACGATTCAAGGTGCGCCGGTCCTCAGGACCCATCCAGTTGACCGACGCCCTCAGCCGCGCAGACGTTGAGCAGGCGCTGGCCGCCGGTGATCAGATCGCCGCTGAAGCAATCACCGATGGCGCCCAGCTTCTCATCGCCGGAGATCTCGGAATCGGCAACACCACGATCGCCGCCGCCCTGATTGCGGCCAGCTTGGGAGTACCGGCCGCCGCCGTCACCGGCCGGGGCACGGGCATCGAGCAGGGTGTTTTGGATCACAAAATCGCGGTGGTGGACGCGGCGCTCACCCGGGTCGGCGCCGAAAGACTGGCTGATCCGGTGCAGCGCCTGGCGGCGATCGGCTCGGCTGACTTCGCGGCGGCCGTCGGATTCATGGTCGGGTCAGCTCGGCGCGGCGTCCCGATACTGCTCGACGGTGTGATCGCCGCCGCCGAAGCGTTGGTCGCCGAAGATCTAGCGCCCGGTACGAAGGCCTGGCTGCGAGCGGGGCATCGCTCCACTGAGCCGGGTCAGGCGTTGGCGTTGGATCGCCTCGGCCTGAAGCCGTTGGTGGATTTCTCGATGCGGCTGGGTGAAGGTAGTGGCGCGGTGCTGGCAGTGCCGATGCTGCGCTCGGCGATTGCGGCTATGACGGGGATCGCTCAACTCAGCGAGTTGCTGTGATGTTCGCTGGGACGAGGCTTGCCCTGGGGTTGTTGACGATCATTCCGGTGCGTCCGCCCGCCGACCTGAACGCCTCGGTGGCCCGTCGCGCGATGCTGATGGCCTCGTTGGTGGTGCTGCCAGTGACGGTGCTGGCCGGGCTTGCTGGTTGGGGTGCGCAGGTGATCGGGATGCCGATTGCGCTTGCGGGCGTGGTGAGTATCGCAGTGGTGGCGCTGGGAACCCGGGCGATGCATCTGGATGGTTTGGCCGACACTGTCGATGCGCTCGGGAGTGGCAGGGACGTCGAGGGTGCATTGCACGTCATGAAGGCCGGTGACATCGGTCCGATGGGTGCGACGGCGCTGATTCTGGTGCTGGTTGCCGAGGTGTTGGCCGCCGGTGTGGTGGTAGCCCGCCCCTGGGGCTGGCTCTACCTTGCGGTGCTGGTGGCCGCGTCCCGGGTGGCGCTGCTGTTCGGCTGCCTGGCTGAGATTCCGGCGGCGCGCCCGGAGGGCTTGGGCGCGCTCGTTGCCGGCAGTGTGCCGCTTGTGGCGCTGATTGCTGGCTGGCTGCTGGCCGGTGCTGCAGTCACAGCGTCGGCGGTGTTGACCGGTCAACCGTATTGGTGGCCGATCAGTGCAGTCGTGCTCGCCGCCGTCGTGTCCGCAGCGCTGACCCTGACCGCCGTCAAACGCTTCGGCGGCATCACCGGCGACGTCCTCGGCGCCCAAGTCGAGCTCGCCGCCGCAGTCCTCCTCCTCGGCGCAGCCATTGCTTGACGGAGCCGGCCCTTCGGTAAGCGCGGGGCACGGTGGTGGTGCTGCGTCGTTCCGCTTTTACGTTGGCTGAGCTTGTCGAAGCCCCCACCGGCAGCTACACGTGCAGCGGACGCCCGGCGACCATCAAGATCACGTCGTCGCAGACTCCGGCGACGGCCTGGTTGATGCGTCCGAGGTTGTCGGCGAAGATCCGGCCGGCGCGGTGGTCGGGCACGACGCCCCAACCGACTTCGTTGGTCACGATGACGACATCGGCATGGCCGGCAACAGCATTGACCAACTCGGTGGTGGCCGCACCGACCCTGTCGGCCAACTCGGCTTCGCCGGCGTCCCAGGCTTGCCACGAGTCGATCAGGCGGGTGAGCCAGGTGCCCAGACAGTCGATTAGTACCGGCCCCTCGATGTCGGCGAGTGCAGCGGCCAGATCAAGAGCCTCGACCGTCGACCAGTTTGGCGGACGTCGCAGCCGGTGCGCCGCGACGCGGGCGGCCCACTCTGGGTCGTAATCAGCGGGATAGCCCGGGGTGAGGTAGGTCACCGGCGCATCGCTGGGCAGCAACGACTCGGCATGGCGGGACTTGCCGCTGCGTACGCCACCGGTGACCAGGATTCGTGCCATGAGGTGAACCCTAGTGCGCCCGGTGGTGCCGTTTCGACGACACCAAGCACGCCAAGTTGCAAATGAGAACCATTCTCATAAGATACCCACCATGAAGCGACCTACCCTGATCACGCTCACCCTCACGGTGCCCCTGATGTTGGCTGGCGGCCTGACGGCTGCCTTCGCGCACGAGTCCTCGCAACGTACTCCGGAGAGTTGGCGAGTCGAGCAACGCCTGCTGATCTCCGACACCGACACCGGAGACATCATCGTCCTCGACGATGGTGTGGTGCGCGAGCGGCTGTCGACGCCACCGTCTCCCATCAGCTTGGCTCGCTCGGAGGACGGTCACGTGGCCTTCGCGATCCGCGGACGCAACACCGACGTCGACCACGTCACCATGATCGACACCGCCTTCGACGAGAACACCGGAATCGCTGTCCGGCCCTACGTGGCGCGTACCTGGGCGACGATGTCTGCCGGGGGCGTTCACGATGGTCACCTGCCGGAAGTGCAGGGCAAGATCGGGCTGTCGATGGAGGCAACCGGGCAGTTGCAGCTCCTCAACCCGTCCGCCATCTCTGGCCTCGGGTCGGCAGAGGCGGGCACCATCAAACTTGGACAACCCGGCCACTACACCTTCGTCAAGGTGTCGGTCGATGGTGCTGAGTTGCTTCACGTGGGGTCCACCGCTGGCAACACCGCGGTCATCGACACTGCCTCCGGGCGCACCCTCGCCAGTGATGGACGCTGCCCCGGACTGCACGGCGGAGCGGCGACCACCACCGGCGATGCGGTGCTGTTCGCCTGCAGCACCGGAATCCTGGTCGCCCCGGCCGATCCCAATGACGGCGCCTCACAGTTGATCGCCTACCCCACCGCCGACCGCGATGGCTCGGTCTATGCCGGAGCCACCGACAGCGCCGGCCGGGACGTGTTGTGGGCTACCAACGGTGGCAAGACCAGCCTGGATCGAGTCGTGAGCGATGCCGGGAAGGTCAGCATCACCGCGGTCCCGCTGGGTTCTCGCTGGGCTCCGCGCAATGAACTGGCAACGTCTTTGGCCGCGTCGACCGGACGTCTGTACGTGCTCACCTACCAGGGATATCTCCAGGTCCGTGATGCCACCACCGGTGCTCTGCTCCGCGAGCGAAAGGTGATGTCCTCGCTCCGATTGAGCGAGGAGGAGACCACCAGCGAGGCCACCAATCCTGATCTTGCGGTGGCCAGTGACCGGATCTATGTGAGCGTTCCGTCCACCGGCCGCGTGTTGTCGGTCAGCCTGGACGGACGTCGCATTCTGCGCATCGCTCGGGTGGGTGGCCAGCCCACTCGCCTGGTGTTGCTCGAGCACAGCTAGCCTGCGCATTCGCGAGACTCCGACCGTTTCGAATGCCCGGTCGGTCCCCTCATCGGGCGGTGGAACTCTCCTCCCCACCGCCCGATGAGCGTCGCCTATCGTGGCCGAGCGCGGCTAGCATGCCGAGCATGACACCGTCTTTGACCGACCTACTGGGCGCACCGTCCGTGGTCGAGCAGGCCCTTCAGGCCGCCTATCAAGCAGAATTTGACGACAACGACGGCGCTTTGCCGACCTCCTACCCAGTGATGACCGGGGTTGATCCCCACCTGTTCGGGCTCACCGTGGTCGATGGCGCTGGGCAGCACTGGAGCCGGGGTGATGTGGAGGTCGGTTTCGGGCTGATGAGCACGGCCAAGCCGTTCACCTTCGCGTTGGTGTGTGCGGCGATCGGCGTCGATCGGGTCGGGGCTGAGATCGGCCTCAACGCCACTGGCGGGGCCTACAACGACCCCACCCCGGTGCGGACGGGGCCTGATGGCCGCACCAATCCGATGGTCAACGCCGGGGCGATCGCCACCTGTACCCGGCTGCCCGGCGACGACCGTGAGGCACAGTGGACGCAGCTTCTCGCCGGACTGAGCGCCTTCGCCGGACGGCCGTTGGAACTCGACCAGGCCCTGTACGAGAACGTCTCGGCCACCAATGTGCGAAACCGGGAGTTGGCCAACGCGTTGGCTGACCGAGGCCTGCTGGTCGGTGGCCCTGATGATGCGCTGGAGCTCTATACCCGGCAGTCGTGTGTGAGCACCACCGCCTCGGATCTGGCGGTCATGGGTGCCACGCTGGCCAATGGGGGGCGCAACCCGGTGACCGGGGTGCAGGTGGTTCCGGCTGAGGTGTGTGCTCCGGTGTTGGCGGTGATGATCACTTCCGGGTTGTACGACACCAGCGGTGAGTGGCTGTATCAGGTGCGTTTACCGGCCAAGACCGGGTTGGGTGGCGGCATCGTGACCGTGATTCCCGGCCGTGGTGCGATCGGTGGTTTCTCGCCGCTGTTGGATGCTGCGGCCAACACCGTGCGAGGCGCGCGGGCGACGATGATGTTGGTTGAGCGGTTGGGGTTGAGTCTGTTCTGAGGTGGTCAGGCGCGGGCGCGTAGGCGGCCTTCGATGACTTGTTGGCACAGTTCGATGGTTTCGGGGAGTAGGTCGACGCCGAGCAGGCGGGCCTGGCGGGTGATGTGGTTGACCAGGCGTTCGGTTTCGGTGGAGTTGCCGGCTTGGTGTTCGGTGCGCAGTCGGGCGCACAGCAGCAGTTCGTCGTCGGGGGCCACCACCAAGGCTCGCGAGGCCGCCCAGCGCGCCAGGTCGAGATCGTGGTTGGCCAGGGCCCGGTCGGTGAGAACCACTCCGACGTCACGCAGCGCTGAGGAGATGTTGACGCGCAGTTCCTCAGCCCAGTGCCATTGGGTCGGCGCGGCATCAGCCAGCGGCGCGCCGCGCACCAACTCCAAGGCGGCAATCAACGCTCGATCAGAAACCCGGGTGATGCCCGGCTTGAGGAGCACCTGGAGTTGCTGCCAGTCGGAGGTGATGCCGACGTGCAGACTGATGCGTCCGGAGTAGGCATCGGGCAGATAGGGCTCGCCAGCGGGATCGGAACCGAGCCAGGTGCGCAACCGGCTCAGATTGGAGCGCCGGGTGCTTTCGGCGACCAGCAGCCCGGAGGCCATCTGGCTGGCGTTACTGCCGGGGTGCTCGGCCAGCCAGGCGCACAGTTCGATCAGCTGTTGACGCGATCGGGTCGGCTCAGGGCCGGTGGGGTTCTGCAACTCGGCCGGACCGATCAGGAGCAGATGGGGGTGGGTGGCCGGCTGCAGCAGTCTGACGATGTCCACATCTTCCCCATCTCGGTTCGGCAGTTGATACACGTTGTCCTCACCCCACCAAGGGGCGGACACCAGTTCGTGGGGGGTGAGAAGTTCCGCCAGCGCCTGACGCACCGGTTCAGCGATGACATGAGCTGCCAACTCCCCCGGCTGACCGGCCAAGTGTCCGGTGGGTCGCGAGTCGGGGCCACCGACCTGCCACTGGGCTTCGGCGGACGACGCGGTGGCGACGATGACCGCCACGCCCACCGGCGCGGTGGCAAGGAGGTCCTCGATCTCAGCGATCAGTGCGTCGTCCAAGCCGTCAAGGAAGCAGAACACCGTCGAACAGACCGCTTCGGCGCGAGTCGGATCGACGCGAAGCTCGCCCACGGTGGCGTCTCCCAGCCAGAGCTGTCGACGGGCGACGTGACGCCGGAGGTGCTCTAGGGCCTCGGCCTCGTCGAGGGTCTGGACGCGGTCCTCGCCGGCGAGTTTCACCAGTCCGGCGTCACGGCCGCACACGATCAGGTGGGTGTCAGCACTCCACGGCGCGCACGCCAACTCCACGGCCATGGCGGCCAGCGCGGCCCGGCGCTGATCCGGTGATCCGGCGACGCCGAGCACGCCGGATTGTTCAGCGTCGACTAACAGTGTTTCGCCATCGCGGACGCCCAGGCTCACCAGCGCCGGATACGGGCAGGGTCGATCGTCGGTCATGATCGGGCGGGTGATGTCGAAAGTCCACTGGCCGTCATCGCCGCCAAATCCTGGTGGTGGCGCCCCGGCAGAGCCGTGCCACTCGACGGTGAGCTGGTCTGCCGATAGTCGGATGGCAGCCAAAGTCGGCGCTGGTCGACGTTCGCGATGGCAGTGGGCTGCAATGAGTTGCAGCACGGCGGTGAGTGCCTCGATGGCATCGGGACGCTGGGCCTCGTGCAGCGCGGTGCGTAGCCGATCTGCAGCCGGAGTGGCCGGGGGCTCGCAGCGTCCGGGCGGGCGTTCGCGCAGCCGCAGGGCCCGGCGCAACTCCAAGGTGCCCACCACCGCGGTGGCGGCCAAGGTACCCAGAGTGAGCGGAAGTGCTGGGTGCGAGGAGTCCTCGGTGACGGTCGGCGGAGTGCTCGGCGTCGATTCCCCCCGTGATTCCGGCGCCGGATCCTGACTCTGGTCGACCGGATGGGAGCCGAGGTCCGGTGGCGGTTCGGGCGCGGATTCCGCCTGTGGTGCGGCATCCGGGGCTGCCGAAGAGCCTCCGCTCGCCTGATGGTCTCGGTGGATGCCGGGTATGGCCAGCCGCCAGCCGACCTCGATGTGATCGGGATCGGTGATGATGGCGTTCGCCTGGGCGATCCTTGGCCAGCGAGCGGCCTTGCCCAGATGTTCCAGTGCTAGCTCACTGAGGGTGTCGCCGCGGGCGACGGTGATCCGGGAGGGGTGTTCGGTGGCTTTGGTGGGGTGGGCGCTGAGGGTCGCGGCGCGGGTGGGCAGTCTCAACGAGGTACCTTCGCGGAGCTCGCTGAGGGGATCCGTCAGGCCAGGATTCACCGCGGCGATGGCCCGCCACTGTCGGCCGTCGCCCAGGTGGTGTTCGGCGATGCTCCACAGGTCGTCACCGGCGCGCACCGTGTAGCTGTCCGTCGCGGCGGGCAGCGAGTCCTCAGTGGGGGCGTCGTCAATCGCGGCTTCAATGGCCACCGTCGTTGTGGGCTCAGGGGCCGGTGCTGGGGGCTGAATCGGGACGGTGGTCACAGCGGTCGAACCGTCCGAGGGCGCCACGGTCGAAAGCGGGAGGGCGGCGATGATGATCAGCAGTAACCCGGACGCCAACTGCTGCACTCCGCCCAGGCCGGGTAGCTGGTGACGGCGTCCGGTGATCATCGTGACGGTCTCTGCCGCCGTGGCCAGGCCAAAAACCAGCCAGGCCAGCCAGCCTATGACGGTGAGGGCGACCAACAGCAATGAGCCATCATCGGCGCGCAGTGAGGCCGTCGTCCAGGACAGATGCCCCCAGCTCAGCAATGCCCACGGCGCGCCTACCAGACTCAACAGCAAGCCGAGCGCGGCAAGGATTCCTCGTAGTTGCGTCATGGCGTGCGCCCCCGATAGGTGTCCACCACCGCTTGCGCGCTCGCTGAGACCATCACGGTGCCGGGCCAGCCGGGCACCACGATGTCGCTCATCGGAACCTGGCAGTCGACCGTGGCGGTGACCCGTCCGGGGGTTCCAGCCTGCTGAGACAGCGTGGGGGCATCGAGCTGGACCGAGAGCGGTTGGCAGCGCATTCCGCTGGCCAGAGCCTGCTGGGCGGCGAGACGGTTTGCCGCCTGCTCGGCTGCATCGGTCGAGCGTTCCAAGGACGCCGCCCGCGCTGCGGCACCGGCCATGTGTTGGACGCCGGTGCGTGCCAGCCAGGTGCGAGCCCCGCCGACGATCAGCCCGAACAGCAGCACGAGGGCGGGTACCAGGATGGCGAACTCCACGGCGAGGGATCCTCGTTGTCGTCTCATCGCAACTGCTCCCGTGGTGACACCGCCCGCTCGGTGATCACGCCCTGACCGATATCGAAGAACAGTGGGGCCCGCGCACTCACCGTCACGACGACGACGTCCTGTCCGGTCTCGGTCACGATGCGTACCGCGTGCAGCCCGCCCTGGGTGGCGACCCGTTCGCCGGCGGCTTGGGCGTCGCTGAGCCCAGCGGCCTGCAGATCAGCGACGGTAGCAGCGGCTTCTCCAGCCACGGTGCGGGCATGCAGCCACACCCCGAGTTGCACCAACCCCAACAC
>DMIX01000042.1 GCA_003451975.1 Propionibacteriaceae bacterium | reverse complement strand
ACTGGTCAAGGAAGTCCGCGCGTGGCTGAATCTCGAGAACTTCAGGGACGTGCGCATCGCGGTAAGTGGGGGACTCGACCCTGACAGGATACGGTACTTCCTGGATGAGGGAGCTCCGGTCGACCTCTTTGCTGCGGGGAGCTACATCAGCCACGCATGGCCGCTCGACTTCACGGCTGACCTTCACGAGGTCGATGGCAGACCCATCGCCAAGCGTGGGCGCATGCCAGGGCTGACGCCGAACCCCAGGCTGAAACGCGTGATGTAGCTGCCGGAGCTTTCGCCGGAATGCAGACTGTCGGATCGACATCGCCTGCGCGACAGACCAACCTGCTCTTCGGACGGAGTCCTTCGGTGCGAGAATGAGTACGCCTCCTCACAGGACAGGACTGGCTCATCTTCCACTCCACGGAGGCCACGCACCTGCATGGCTGTTTCAGCGGATGGCGCGGCTCGGGCGTGAGGTTACCGCCGCCATCGTCCTCGACTTCGGCCCCGAGGAGGTTCTGCGCCGTCTCGCCGACCCTTTCTGGTTCCAGGCGTTCGGGTGTGTGCTGGGCTACGACTGGCACTCAAGCGGCGTCACCACAACAGTCTGCGGCGCTTTGAAGGCCGGGCTGGCGGGCACCGAGCACGAACTCGGACTGTACGTTGCGGGAGGCAAGGGCAGAGCGGCGCGTACAACGCCGCGCGATATCCTCGCCACAGGCTCGCTACTACTGGTGGACCCACAGAGACTGGTCTATGCAAGCAGGATGTCGGCGAAGGTGGACAGCGTCGCGTTGCAGGACGGCTACGACCTGTACCACCATTCGATGTTCTTCACCCGCGAAGGAAAGTGGTCCGTCGTCCAGCAGGGCATGAACACTGTCTCCAGATACGCCCGTCGCTATCACTGGCTGGGGGAAGCGGTCACGGATTTCTGCTGCGAGCCGGAGGCGGCAATATGCTCCGACGCGCGAGGGCATCCGCTGAATCTTGTTGCGAGCGAGAGCCAGGCCGCGCGCGAGGCGATGGCCGGAATGCCCCGCGACTTCAGCCCGGGAGCGCTGAAACTGGAATTGCAGCGACTCAGCGTGCTTACACTGCCTCGAAGAGAGTACCTCACGTTCGCCGACATCGACGTCAAGCGTGTAGGTCGACTCCTTGATTCCGTGCAGGCGCAGCAGCCTCAGGATTTCGCGAGCCTTCTCAGCTTGCAGGGCGTGGGCGCAAAGACAGCCCGCGCTATGGCGCTCATCGCGGACATAGTGTATGGCGCTCCGGCGAGCTTCCGGGACCCGGCGACCTACAGTTTCGCCCACGGCGGAAAAGATGGGCATCCTTTTCCGGTCGATCGAGCGTTATACGATACGAGTATCCAACTTCTGTCAGACGCGGTACGCCGCGCGAGACTAGGGATGCAGGAGAAACAGGAGGCTCTCTCGCGGTTGCGAACGAACATCGAAGGCGTCCCGGAACGCGGCACATGAGGCCCGGCAAGTCGCCACCCCCGGCCAACGTGACATGGCGCGTCGCCGCAGTCCCCACCACGGAGCGGCAGCACGAGCCCGCACGGATCTCAGACAGAGAAACGGGAGGGACACTCACCGAATGACATGGCTTGATATCGCCGTGGTGGCAACGGTCTGTCTGTCCGCCGCGTACGGGCTCTGGAAGGGAATCGTCCGGGCGATAGTCGGCATCGCGGGACTAATCGGGGGCATCCTTCTGGCCGGTGCCTACTACCATGAACTCGCACTGAAGTTGTGGCCCGCGGGCGGTTCGTGGACGAATGCCGCTGCGTATGCGATCATCCTGTTCGGCACGCTCCTCGCAGCTGCGATAGTCGCCGGCCTCCTGTCGCGGCTTGTGCACATGACGCCGCTCGGTATCATCGACCGAGCCCTGGGGCTGACAGCGGGATTGCTGGTCGCCCTGCTCGGGTGGGCTCTGGTGCTGACAGTCATCGCGGCTGTCATACCCGGCGCAGACACAGCACTCGCCGACTCGGCGCTGGCGTATGGACTCATCCACTGGCTCGCCGCCGTGCGCGGCCTCCCCGCTTCTCAGGGCGGCCCCATCTAGCCAGCTGAGGTGCAGCTTCGCCCGGCCCCAACCACGAACCGCTACGCGCCGAGGACAGTGTCGAGCATCTTCTTGAGGTCCTTCTTCGATTTCAGACCCACAATCTGCTGCGCGGGCTCACCATTCTTGAACACAAGCATCGTGGGAATAGCCGCAATACCGTACTTGGCGGCGATTGTGCTATTGTCCTCGACATTCACTTTCGCGAAACTGATCTTGCCTTCGTAGTCCCGGGCAAGTTCCTCGATAATCGGAGCTGCCGCAAGGCACGGCGCGCACCACTGCGCCCAGAAATCAACGAGAACCGGCACATCCGACTTGAGCACCGACTGCTGGAANNGCCTGGCCGCACGGGTCGTGGTCACTGCCAATGTCTCCTCGCTCTCCCCTCGCAACTCCGCAACGGATTTGAGGCTTCTCACCACATCTGCCGGACTTGACTCGAATCTCACGTCCCGACCGTACCAGACTGGAGCATCCGTCTCCAGCAGGAGTTGCCCCAGGGGCACGGCCTTCACCGCCCTCCTGTGCTCCTCGTGGTACTCAGCCGCAGGGGTAGCAGAAACGTAGAAGCCCGCGTCCATTATACCGTGCAGAACTGAGGAGAAGCCAGTGAACCAGTGGAA
>DMIX01000148.1 GCA_003451975.1 Propionibacteriaceae bacterium | reverse complement strand
GTGTCGGAGTCGGCACTGGAACCGGCGCGGTCGTCACGATGCTCGGCTCGGGGGTTGGCGACGGGCTCTGCGTGGACTTGCGGCTGGTGGGGCCTTTGAAGTAGATCCGCTCCTTGCCCTCCATCACCGTGCGCATGTAGGACGCCCAGGTTTGCGCTGCTGCGCCGCCACCGTACCAACTGGGACCCAGATCCTCGTGCCCGGATTTGCCGCGAACGTACATCACGGCAGTGGTGATCTGTTTGGTGTACCCGACGAACCAGGTGGCGACAGTTTGGCGGCCGTAGCCGTTGGGATTCGGCTGGCCCTTGGTGCCGGTCTTTCCGGCAACCGGGTAGCCGACAGCGCCGGCAGCTCGTCCGGTACCGCTGCGCACCACCTGTGTCAGGGCGTAGGTGACGTCTTGAGCGACATAGGGTTCGATGGTCTGGGAACCGGTGGTGTCTGCGGCGTACAACTGTTGGCTGTTCGCGTTGGTCACCTGGGCGACGACGTGCCAGGGCCGATGGACGCCTCCGTTGGCGAAGGTGGAGTAACCGGATGCCTGATCGATCGGGCTGACCATGGGGGTGCCTAGCGGCATGTAGGCGTCATTTCCCCAGCCCTCGCCGGTTGGTACGCCCGCGTCGTTGGCTGCCTGGGTGACCGCCTCACCGCCGCCCTTCAACTGACTGACCAGGTTGAAGTAGGCCGGGTCGATGGAACTGGTGGTGGCATTTTGAAGGGTCACCGGTTTGCCGTTCGGATCGGGCAGGTAGCCCTTGCCGTGCCGAATCGTATGCGCGCTGATCTTGTCCTTGAGCGTCCAGCCTTCTCGCAACGCGGCGGCGAGGGCATAGGTCTTGAACGTCGACCCGGTCTCGCGGGGGGTGGTGGCCCAGTTCCGGGAGTTCTTCACGAAGTCCGGGTTTCCGTACATCGCAATGACGCCGCCGGTGGCGTTGTCCACCGAGGCGATGGCAGCATGCAGGCTCTTCGCTTCCTTCTTCGAACCGTGAGAGGCCTGCAAGGTTTGCGACTGTGCGGTCTTCACCGCCGCCTGCTGCGCTTTGGCGTCGAAGGTGGTGACCACCTTCAGGCCACCGCCGGTGATCTGTTCATCGGTGAAGCCCTTGGCTTTGAGTTCCTGCTCAACCAGGTACAGCAAGAAGCCGGTCTGGCCACCGAGGCGAGCAGTGTCGTTGATCGGTTTGAATTCCGGTAGAGCGTCGTAGACCTCGGCACGCTGGGCTGCGGTGATCATGCCCATCTCGACCATGCCGTTGAGGGTGTACTGGTAGCGCTCAAGGAGGTCGGCGGCCTGCTTTTCACCGGCAGCAGGGTCGAGGTTGCCCGGGGAGTTGACGATCGCCGACAAGGCCACGGACTCGGCCAAGTCGAGTTTGGAGGAGGTCTTCTTGAAGTAGGTCTTGGCTGCGGCNNCCATGCCGTAGGCGCCGCGTCCGAAGTAGACGGTGTTGAGGTAGCCCTCCAAGATCTGCTCTTTGGACAGTTCGCTTCCCATCTTCGCCGCCAGCAGGATTTCGGTCGCCTTGCGGGAGATGCTGCGTTCCTGGGTCAGGTACATGATCTTGATGTACTGCTGGGTGATGGTCGATCCACCGCCGGTTGCGGTGTTGTCGGACGCCTGGAAACCGACCAGACCGAGGGCGGCCCGGAAGAGACCGTTGACCGAGATGCCCGGGTCGGTCCAGAACGACCGATTCTCGGCGGCGACGATGCTGTCTTTGACGTATTGCGGCATTTCCGAGTAGGGAATCGAGATCCGGTTCTGAACCTGGAACGAGCCGATGGCCTTCTTGCCATCTGCGTAGTACACAAAGCTGGTGTTGGTACGGAAGTCGGCATTGGGATCGGGCAGCTTCACCGTGGAATAGGCGTACGCCACGACTCCGGCGCCCACCAATCCCAGGCTGACCACCGTGACGGTGATCCACAGCAGAATGCGCAGCCAGAGGCGACGTTTCGGCTTGTCCTTGCCCGTGGGCTTGGAGGGTTTGGGGTCGGTCTTCAGACTTACCCGCTGGGGCTTACCCATAGATGTCCTCGACGGTTCGCTGCCGGCGGGGCGGGCGGCGCCTGGTGCCGTCGCCGAGCAGATATGTTGAAATCATGTAGTTCCAGCCACAGTTCGTGCAAACTTCCACGACGCGAACAGTGAACTCACCGTACTCGTTCTGCATCTCTTCGAGTTCGGCGGTGGACTTGATGCGTCCGGAGAACTGACCGAGTTGGTCACCGAAAACATAGTTCAGATTCGTCAGCATTCCCTGGGTACACACCGGGCAGGTGACGGTTGTGGGCTCCCCGTGGTGAGTCGCAGATCGCAGTAGAACGGGGTCTGCATCGAGGGCGTCGGCGTCTTCCAGCATGACCTGGGGACCCCGAAGTGCCCGCAATCGACGCTGCCGTTGCAGGGCATAGTCGACCTCATGCCTCTTGGACCACATGGCTTCTAGGGTAGTTGGCCAATTCCAGTGGGTCGATTCGAGTGGCGATGGAGCCTACAGCGTCCGGTTCGCATCGGGGCGGATCAAGTGCGAGAATATCGCGGCACGGGGCATTAGCTCAGTTGGTAGAGCGGCGGCTTTGCAAGCCGT
>DMIX01000217.1 GCA_003451975.1 Propionibacteriaceae bacterium | reverse complement strand
CTCATCCAGCAGCAGCAGGTCGGGATTGTGCATCAAGGTGGTGGCCAGCATCAGCTTCTGCTTCATGCCTCCGGATAGGAACTGGGCCTGGCGTTCGGCGAACTCGGCCAGCCCCATGCTGGTCAGCAGCCGGTGCGAGCGCTCCTTGCGGTCCGCGCGGCTCACCCCGCGGACGGTGGCGAAGAACTCCAGGTTCTCGCTCACCGACAGATCCGGATACAGGGAGAACTTCTGAGACATGTAGCCGATGCGTCCAGTGATCTCATCGCGCTGGTCGGTGATGGACTTGCCGAACACCAAGGCAGTGCCGGCGTCCGGTGGCAGCACCGTGGCCAGCATGCGAATCAGCGTCGACTTGCCGGCGCCGTCGGGGCCGAGCAGACCGAACACTGCGCCGGTGCTGATCTCCAGATCGACCCCGGACACCGCAGCGGTGTCGGCAAAGCTCTTCGACAGGCCCTGGGCGCTGACTGCGAGCGGGCTGGTGTTGGTGGGCATCGGTCAGTCCAGCGTGACATCGACCGGCATGCCGGCTTTCAGCGTTCCGGAATCGTCAGCGACCCGAATCCGAACCTCGTAGACCAGCTTGGTGCGCTGATCCTTGGTCTGAACGGTGTTGGGGGTGAACTCGGCTTCAGCGGCCACGAAACTGACTTCGGCAGGGATGGTCGCGGTCACCGAATCGGTGGTGACGGTGGCCTTCTGGCCGATCTTGACGTTGCCGATCACAGTCTCGGGCACATAGATCCGCACGAACAGATCGTTGGGATCCAATAACGTCACCAAAGTCTTGGACGGCGCAGCGTTCTGGCCGGGGTTGGCGTTCACTGCGGTCACCACACCGGCGTTGGGAGCCGTCACCGAGGTGTAGCTCAGTTGCAGCTTGGCCAGCTTCACCGCCGCCCGTGCCTGCGCCAGTCGGGCCTTGGCCGCCTTGACGTCGGCGGAGGTGCCGGTGTCGCGGGCATTGCTGAGCGCCGCCTTGGCTGCGGTGACGCCCTGCTCGGCTTGATCAACCTGCAGCTTCATCGCGGTCTGATCCAGTTGCACCAGCAGATCGCCCTTGCCGACGTGATCGCCTTCGGCGACCGGCACCGAACTGATGCGTCCGGCCAGCGCCGGCCCGATCTGCGAGCTGGTGGCCTCCACCGAACCCGAGAACTGGTTGGTGTTGCTCGAAGCGGCCTGGGTGGAACTCCACCACCACCACACTGCGCCCCCGATCAGTACCAGCACGACGACGACGATCACCGGAATCGGCGGATGCTTGCGCTTGGAGTTGGCCATGTCGGTCACCTGTCCTACTTGTTCTGGTCGCTGCCGGCTGGGCAGCCGTTGATGGTGATTTCGACGCCGACACCCGCAGGCAGTTCGGCGTTGCTGGAGAGCTGCACCTCGACGGCCCGAAGCAGGTGCACGTCGCCGGTGGTGGTTGAGGTCGGGGGATAGTCGGCGGTGGCGGCGACCCAATCCAGGCGTGCCGGCACGCTCTGGCCGGGCGCCATCCAATCGCCGGTGATCGTGGCCGTATTACCCACACACACCGCGGCGGCGTCCTGAGGTGGCAGCCAGGTGGTCACCTCCGAAGCACCGACGGGCCGGATCTCGGCGACAGTGGCGCCGGGGGCCAACCGGTCACCGCGGTGGGCGATGGTGACGACGACTCCGGTGACCGGTGAGGTCAATACCGCCTGATCGCGGTGCACCTTCGCCAGGTCGACGCTGAGCTTGGCCGTGTCTGCGGCGATCCGAGCCAGATCCCGCAGGCCGGTCAACTGGGTGCGGGCGTCGGTGATGGTGGCGGCGGCCGTGGTCAGCGTGGCCAATCCGGATCGCGCCTTGGTCAGCCCTCGGGAGAGCTGCGGTTCGGCTTGGGTGATCTGGGTCAACGCTGCGTCGATGGTGGCGATGCCCTTGAGTAACTGGGTGCGTGCTGCGGTGAGTTGGGCCTTCTGCTGCGGCGGCAGCATCGGATTCTTCAAGGCCGCGTTCACCTGGTCGAGCTGAGTGGTGAGTTCGGCGCGGGTGGTGCGTAGTTGGGCCTTCTTCTTCTTCAGATCGGCCTGGGTTGCGGTCAGTGTGGCGATGGCGTCGCGAACCTTGTCGCGATTCGTGGCCACCTCGGCGGCCTTGCTGTAGGTATCGCCGATGGCAGCGGTCAACAGGTCGACCTGGGCGGTGGCCACGTCGGCATCGGCCCTGGCCACGTTCACCTGCAGGTCGAGCTGGGTCTGGTCCAGCGTCGCCACCGGCTGGCCTACCTGGACCGAATCGCCCACCGAGACCAGCACCGTCGCGATCTGCCAGGTGTTGCCCAGGCCGAAGGTGGTCGCGGTGGTGCTCGAACCGAGCTGATCGCCGGCGTCGGTGGCGGTCGGGGCCGCTGCGGGGAAGCCTGCATCGAGATTGACCGTAGGCGCGTCCAAGGCGGGTATCTGCACCGTCTGGGCTTGGTCGGTCACGGTTCCGACGGCCTGGACGGTGTCGGTGGCGCTGCTGCAGCCGCTCAGCACGAGTGCGGACGCGATGCCGATACCGACCATTTTGGTGGCGGTGATCATTCCGGCACCGCCACCGAGGTGAGAAAGGCATCGGTGAGTCTGGCCAGGGTGTCCGCCGACGGCGGTGGCGCCGGATGCGCGCTCAAGAAGCCGTCCAAGGCGACATAGGTCATGACCGGGCCGAGGAAGAGGCGAGGGGCCAGATCGGGATCGGGGAGCCGGATCAGGCCGGTGTCGTGAGCCAGTTCGAGGATCTGGCCCACGCGCCCCAGCAACTGCCTGGGCAGTGTCGCCTGCACCAACTCTCGCAACTCTGGCACCCGGAATGCTTCACCGAGGATCAGCCGGAACAGGGCGATGCCTTCGGTGCGCAGCATGGTCTGGGTGAGTCGGGTGGCGAAGTCCAGCAGCACCGTGCGCAGTTCGGCGACCGAGGCGATGTGTTCGGGTGCGGGGAGGTTGGGGAACAGCCCGCGGGAGGCTCCGTTCAGAACCTCAGCGAGTAGATCGACCTTGGTGGGGAAGTAGCTGTACAGGGTCTGCTTGCTCACCCCGGCGTCGGCAGAGATGGCATCGGTCGAAGTGCCGGCGTACCCATTGGCGAGGAACAGCCGGGTGGCGGCATCGGCAATCTGCTGACGCTTTACCAGTTGGCGTTCGGTCAAACCCAGGGTCATGAATCAAACCGTACAGTACAGTTTGATTCATGGCGAGCTGTTCTGCCGCCGAGTCGCATAGTCGCGTAGGCACAGCTGTCGCAGCGGTGATGTCGGGCTCGCTGCTAGCCTGCCCACTGATCGCCGCGATGGTGCCCGGACGGGGGCCTGCGGTTCGTCGCATTCGAGGAGACACATGAAGTTCGCGCGCAACCCCTGGGCGGTGTGGGGTGGTTGGGTGGTCAGCCGTGTTGTCACCATGGTGATCTGGCTACGGTTCGAGGCGAACATCGAGGGCGACGTCACCTACTACTGGACCCGAACTTCGGACATGATCGCGGGGAACCTCGCGGTCAGCCAGACCATGATCGAATATCCGACCCCGGTGCTGTGGCTGCTGCAGCTGCCGTGGTTGCTCTCCGGGCAGACCCAGGCTGGATTCCTCACCGCCTTCATGGCGCTGCTGCTGCTGGCCGACCTCGGTTTCAGTGTCGTGCTGTGGGCCCGCGGTCGAGGAGTGCACGCGCTCTGGTTCTGGATCGCCTTCATGCCGCTGATGGGTCCCATCACGCTCCTGCGCCTGGACCTGGTTCCGGCCTTGCTGTGCGCCGGCGCACTGCTGACGCTGCGCAAGCAACGCAGCGTGGCCGCCGGGTTCTTGCTGGCCGCCGGCGCCGGACTCAAACTGTGGCCGGCGTTGTTGTGGCCGACCAGCTTGCGGGGCGCTGGCCGCCAAGATCGCCGCCTCACACTCGCCTTCTTCGGCGGCGGCCTTGCGCTGATCGCGGCCGCTGTCGCCTATGGGGGGATTGCACGGCTGCTCTCACCGTTGAGTTGGCAGTCGGCCCGAGGCCTGCAGATCGAGTCGGTGTGGGCCACCCCGATGATGATCGCTCGACTATTCGATCCCGGAGCGTACGAAGTCGCCTACTCCCACTGGCAGGCGTTCGAGATCTTCGGTCCCGGACGCGACGCCTGGCTCAACGCCGCCTCGCTGGCGACCTTGGCCAGCTATGCGCTGATCGTGGCGGCCTATGTAGCTTGGCTGAATCGGTGCTATCCCGACCTGTTCACTCGGCGTCCCCGTTTCTCCGGGGCTGAAAAGCCTGCCTCCATCACCTCGGTCGGGCTATTCATGGCTACCGTCATCACGGTCACCTTGATCGCCAACAAGACCTTCAGCCCGCAATACCTGATCTGGTTGGCCGCGCCGGTGGCTGTGCTGCTGCTGGCGTCCACCGACCCCGGAGTGCGACCGGGCACGGTTCGCACGATTCGAACCATGGCGGTGTGGACCCTGGCGCTGGCGGACGGAACCCAACTGGTCTATCCGCTGAACTACCTGGCGCTGTGGACCGGCGCGCCCGGATTGGACAGCGCCACGGTGCTATTGGCGCTGCGCAACGCGGCAATGGTGGTGTTCGCGATCTGGCTGGTCATCAAGTTCCTGGCCGTGCTGCGCCAGCCGGCATTGGATGGCTGAGGGCCGCGATTCCGGCCAGCTTGTAGGCTGGCCGGCATGACGAACCCGGTCGAGGAGCTGGCGCGCCGACGCAATGCCATCCCGGCTCCGTCACCGACGGGAAACTCTCTGCCTGAGCGGGTGCTGAAGTCGCGTTGGACCTGGATTGCGGTGGCCATGCTGCTGGTCTACACCGCAGCCCTGGCGTGGCTGTTCACCGACATCGTGGCGAACCTTCAGATCAACGACGATGCCACCGGTCTGAATGTCTCCTCGGTTCGGCAGGCCGCCTGGCTGGCCCTCCCCACGGTCGCCTTCTGGACGGTGCTGTTCCTGCTGGCGGATCGCTACCGCCCGCAACGCCTCGTGGTGTGGTTCCTCGCGCTGGGGTGGGGTGGTGCGATGGCGGTCCTGATCTCCTACTACGTGAACAGTTGGGCCGCCGCGCACCTGGGAGTGGCCGGCCCCGGTGATCCGGCCAGTGCAGCTCGGGCCGCAATCTTCATCGCACCCTTCGTGGAAGAGGCAGCCAAAGCCAGCGTGGTGTTCCTGTTGGCGATCTTCTTCCGGTATCGACTCACCTCAAAGCTGTCCACCATCGTCTTGGCGGGCCTGAGTGCAGCCGGATTCGCCTTCACCGAGAACATCCTCTACTACGCCCGGGTGATCGTGTATTCCTCGACCACCATTTCAGCCGGCGACGCCCAAGCCGCTCTGGACAGCATCGTGTTGCTGCGCGGTGTGTGGACCTCATTCGCCCATCCGCTGTTCACCATGATGACCGGTATCGGCATCGCGGTAGCCCTGCGCACTCACAGCAAAGTCGTGCGTGTGCTCGCGCCGCTGGTCGGCTATCTGGGGGCGGCTTTCCTGCACATGCTGTACAACTCGCAGGCCACCTTCGCGCAAGGCACGATGATGTACGTCTTGTATTTCGCGGTCGCCTTGCCGATGCTGCTCGCCGGCCTGTTCTATGTGTTCCGCCAGATTCGCAACGAGAGCCGCCGAGTACGTTCCCGGTTGGTCGACTTCGTGCAACTGGGCTGGCTCCCGCCACGCGATCCGGAGGTGATGGCGCGCTCCCGAACCCGGTTCCATGCCGGTGCTGTCGCGATCACCCGCGGCTGGACTTGCTTCGTCGACACCATCGTCTTGCAGCGGACCTTGACCGAGTTGGCCTATCTGCGCGACGGACAGGTTCGCGGCATTCTGGACACCGGGTCGCTCCCGCGCGAGCGCGAGCTGGTTGAGAAGGCAAAAGCGCTCCGCGCCACGGCCATTTCCGATCCTCGTGGAATGAAGCTGAATCTGCCTCGCTGGCGGCGTTCGAAACCGGTATCCTACGGACCGCCGAACTACCCGGG
>DMIX01000159.1 GCA_003451975.1 Propionibacteriaceae bacterium | reverse complement strand
CAACTTCTCCGTGCGCTGGACGCGCACGATGAACTTCTCTGCGGCGACGTACCGCTTCTATGCCCGCGTCGACGACGGGGTGCGGCTGTGGGTTGACAATTCGCTGCTGATCGACCAGTGGAACCAGGGCAGTGTCCGGACATTCACAGCCGACATAAATCTGACAGACGGGCCACATACCGTGCGGATGGACTACTTCGAAGCGACGCAGTACGCCGTCGCGATTCTGACCTGGGAACAGGTCCAATACTATCCGGACTGGAAGGCAGAGTACTACAACAACCCCGACCTGCAGGGCTCACCCATCCTGACACGTAGTGAAGGCTCGCTCAACTACAACTGGAACGGGGCGTCCCCCGCAACCGGCGTTCCGGGGCAGAACTTCTCGGCCCGCTGGACCCGGCAGCAGTACTTCGACGGTGGAGACTACACTTTCCGCGCTCAATCCGATGACGGCATCAGAGTCTGGATCAACAACGACCTGATCATCGATCACTGGCAGGATGGCGCCAGCCCGACGCTCGAAGCCAAACGGAACCTCGCGGCTGGCACCTATCAACTCCGCGTGGACTACTACCAGCGGTCGGGTGGTTCGTTCATCGGGTTCTCGTGGCAGAAGGACGGCAAGGCAGAAAACCCGCCAGTCGCTGTGATCCGCGGCCCGTCCGAGAGCGTGGTGAAACAGCCCGCAGCGTACGACGGACGCCGCTCGCAGAGTAGCAACCGCATCGTACGCTATGAGTGGGACTTCGGAGACGGCGGACGGGCGAGCGGCAACAACGTCAGCCACACGTTCACGAAGACCGGAACTTACACAATCAAACTGACTGTGACCGACAGCCAGGGTTTACGGGACAGCACCAAGATCACGACCAGGATCAAAGACCAACCCAATCCGGATACGCCACCCGTGCCGGTAATCAACGGGCCGTTCTATGCCAAGGTAGGCGAGCCCACCACGTTCGACGCCAAGCGGTCCACCTCGGTCAACAAGATCGTGAGCAGGGACTGGTACTTCGGCGACGGCACGGACGCCAGTGGCAACGAAGTCACGCACATCTACAATGATGACGGCACGTTCCAGGTGTTCCTCACCCTCGCAGACACCAAAGGGCTACGCGGCAGTACCGACCAATACATCCAGATTCGCAAGAACATCGACCCCGACGAGCCTCCCAAGCCGGTAATCACCGCGCCGGACCAGGAGCAGGTCGGCGAACCGGTGACCTTCGACGCGAGCAAATCGACGGCGAAGAACAAGATCGTCAGCTTTGCCTGGGCGTTTGGAGATGGAGCCACCGCCAACGCCTTGATCGTGGACCACATCTACGATGCGCCCGGCGTATATAACGTAGAGCTGGAACTGACGGACGAGAAGGGCCTCACCGGCAAGACGAACAAACTGATCGAGATCTACCCAATTCCACAGCCGGAAGATCCACCCGTAGCCCACATCACTGCGCCGGACGAGGCGACGGTGGGCGAGTTGGTGGCGTTCGACGGCAGCGGGTCATACTCCGATGTACCGATCACCGCATACGAATGGGATTTCGGGGACGGCAGTACGGGCAGCGGAGAGATCTCGGACCACACTTATAGCGCCATTGGTACCTACACAGTCCGGCTAAAAGTGACCAACGCGCGGGGCGACAGTGGCGACACGGCCAAGGACATCACCATTGACGAGATCACGCCGGGACCGCTGCCACCACAAGCCGTCATCACCGGTCCGAGTGAGGGGCAGGTCAGCCAATCGCTGACCTTCGACGCGAGCGCGTCCAGGGCTTCAGTACCGGTCACCGATCTCAAGTGGGACTTCGGCGATGGCAACACAGCCGAGGGTCTTACCGTCGCCCATTCCTACGATAGCGCTGGTACCTACACCGTCATCCTGACGCTGGTCGACGAGAGCGGACAGTCCGACAGCGCCGTCAAGCAAGTGCAGGTTGCGGACCAACCTTCACCCGACTCACCGCCGGTTCCGGTCATCTCGGCGCGCTCTGCGGTACTGATCGGCGAGGACGTGGTCTTCGATGGCAGCCATTCGTATGCGTCGGCGCCGCTCACGGCAGCCGACTGGGACTTCGGTGACGGAACCACCGCCAGTGGGCTGACCGCCAGCCACGACTACAGCGCAGCGGGCACCTACAACGTCACATTGACACTCACCGACCAGAACGGCAGACAGGGTACCGCGCAGAGTCCCATCAGCGTGACCGACAAAGTGGTCACGCCGACACCGGAACCGACGCCGATTCAGCCGGGTGGCCCGCCGCAGGCCGTGATGGACGTACCAGCGGAAGCGAAGGTCGGAGAGAGCGTCATTTTCGACGGCAGTCTCTCACACGGCAGCAGCCCGCTCGTCAACTACCAGTGGGCCACCGGAGATGGCACGGCCGGCGCGGGCATCGCAGTTCAATACTCCTACAGCAACCCCGGCGTCTACTACGTGACACTGACTGTGACCGACGACGACGGGCAGAGTGATACCGCAACACAGCAAATCACGATCACATCACAGGAACAACCAGTGGAGCCGACGCAGGAGCCTGGACCGCTGCCGACTGTGGAACCACAGCCGCAGCCAACTGAGGAGCCTGGGCCACAACCGCAACCTACCGGGGAACCGGGGCCGCAGCCAGAACCCACGCAAGAGCCCGGACCGCAGCCTGAGCCGACGCAGGAGCCTCAACCGCAACCGGAGCCTATGTTGCCGCCAGTGGCGGTTATCAGCGGCCCGCAGCAGGTACAGGCCGAATCGCAGGTCGATTTCGACGGCAGTGGCTCGTCCGGATCAACCTCGATTGCTGACTATCAGTGGGCGTTCGGCGACGGTGGCACCGCATCCGGGCCGCAGGTCAGTCATTCCTGGGGCGGAGAAGGCTCGTACGAAGTCACCCTCACCGTGGTCGATCAGAACGGCATGAGCAATACGACTTCCATGACGGTGTTTGTGGCGCCGAGCCAGGCGCAAATCGAGGCACAGCAGCAAGCCGAGGAGGCCGCACGGCAAGCCGCAGAGGCAACGCGGCAAGCGGAAGAGGCACAGGCGGCAGAAGCCACACGACAGGCGGAAGAAGCTGAACGGCAGGCCGAAGAGCAGCGACGCCAACAGGAGGAGGCCGAACGCCAGGCTGAAGAACAACGGCGCCAACAGGAA
>DMIX01000030.1 GCA_003451975.1 Propionibacteriaceae bacterium | reverse complement strand
GCTTCACCTCGGTGATGATCGACGCTTCGGTCAAGCCGTTCGCCGAGAACGTCGCGATCACCAAGAAGGTCGTTGAAGCCGCCCACGCGGTCGGCGTCTCGGTCGAAGCTGAGCTGGGTACGATCGGGGCCAATGACTCCTACGGTGAGTCCGGTGCCAGTGTGATCATTCACACCAAGCCTGAAGATGCTGTGGAATTCGTCAAGCAGACCGGTGTTGACAGCTTGGCGATCGCGATCGGTACCTTCCACGGCCTCTACCCGGCGGGCATGAAGCCGGAACTGAAGCTGGAACTGCTGAAAGAGATCAAGGCCCTGCTGCCGATGCCGCTGGTACTGCACGGCGGCTCCAACAACCCCGATACCGAGATCGGCATCGCCGCTCGCACCGGCATCAACAAGATCAACATCTCCTCCGACATCAAGGTGGCCTACCACTCCAAGATGCGCGAAGTGCTCGGTGATGATCCCAAGCTGCGTGAGCCGCTGATGATTCAGCCGCCCTGTGTGGCCGCCATGAACGAGGTCGCCGCCCACAAGATCACCCTCTTCGGCGCGGACGGCAAGGCCGGCCTCTACCGCTGAGCGAAGCTGAACTGATGAATCACCAACTCGTCCTCGGATTGGGCGGCTGTGTCGACTTCGAGATCACCTGGAACGCCAGCGTTCTGGCTGATCTCGCCCGCGAGCATCACATCGGGCTCGCCGACCTCGACCCGGCCGTCCCGATCCAGGACGAGCGTTCCTTGGTCTGCTCCCTGCTCGGCTTTCTGGCTGCCGATCAAGGCGGAGAGCGCTTCGTCAGCTCCTCCCAGATAGCCATCGGTTTCGCCGATCGCTTCGGCTACCGGGTCAGTCTCGGTGGTACCTGCGTGCGGGCGGCCATGGCCATCGCCAAATTGGGGGTGCCCAGCCTGGTGCACCTGGTCAGCATCGATGACAACGTGCGTCGTCTACTGCCAGCGAGCGTGGACTATGTGTGCAGCGCAGCGGAGGACAGTCTCGACCCGCATGTGATCGTGCAATACCCCGCTGGGGCGACGGTGTCGGTCATCGACGGCGAGGTGCACTCCACCCATCCCAACCGAATCATCTACGTCAACGACCCGCCCAACCGCGACCTCGTACTCAGCGAAGACCTGCCGGCGGCCCTCACCGAAGCCCGAGCATTCCTGCCGGCCGGCTTCAACGTCATGACCGACCCCGAACTGCTGCGCCAGCGGTTGAGCTTCCTGCAGGCCGCCATGCGAAGATTGCCCGATGAGGCTGTGGTGTTCTACGAGGACTCCGGCTTCCACGATCAGACGCTGCGAGGCATCGTCAGCCGAGAGTTCAGCGGTCGTATCGACGTCCATAGCCTGAATGAGGACGAACTGCAGTCCTACCTCGGCCGACAGATCGACCTCCTCGATGCTCCCGAAGTGAAGCAGGCCCTGGCCGACTTCTTCCACGAGTTCTCGATTGCCCCCACCGTGGTGGTGCACACCAAGTACTGGGCATTGGCCTTCGGCAGAAACCCACAGCGGTATTGCGATGCCCTTGCCGCGGCCATCGACCTGGCCGGGGTGCGCTATCGCAGCGGCGACGACTTCACCACCGACGATCTGGCCGCGGTTCGCGCCCTGCCGGTGCGTGTGGACGGGCAGCATTTCGCCGAGCAGCTGGCAGCGGCGATGGGTCCGTCGGTGTGTTGTGTGCCGACGCGACTGATCGAAACCGACACCCCGACAACCATCGGCTTGGGAGACACCTTCGTCGGCGGCTTCCTGGCCGCGACGCTCGTCTCAGCCCCACGAATGGAGAACCCCTCATGACGTCGACGCGATGGATCAGCCAACCTGATCACCAGAGCTGGCTGCGCCAGCAGTTCGCGGCTCAACTGGGTTTCGCGCGACACTTCCCGCACCCCGACGGCGGTGCCTACTACCTCGGCGACGCCGGCATCCCTGATCTTTCGCGCCCGGTGCACACCTGGATCACCTCTCGGATGCTGCACGTCTACTCGCTCGGCCATTTGGCCGGTCTGCCTGGGAGCCGGGCACTGGCGGAGGCCGCGCTGGGTGGTCTCACCGGGCAGCTTCATGACCCCGTCAACGGCGGCTGGTACGCCTCGGTGGGCCCTCGGCCCGGTGATCGGGATGGCAACAAGGCAGGCTACGCCCACGCCTTCGTCGTCTTCGGCTCCGCCTCGGCCAGCGTCGCCGGCCTCGCCGGTGCCCGCGAACTCCTGGACGAAGCCTTGGCCGTTCTCGACGAACACTTCTGGGAGGACGGTCCCGGACTGCACTTGGACTCGGCCAGCGAGGATTGGCAGAACGTCTCGGGGTATCGAGGCATCAACGCCAATATGCACTCGGTGGAGGCGCTACTCGCGGCGTCCGATGCCACCGGCGATCCCCGCTGGCGGGAGCGAGCCGGGCGAATCACCCGAACCGTACTCGGCTGGGCTGCGAACAACCATTGGCGAATCCCGGAGCATTTCGACCGCAACTGGCAGCCGTTGCTGGAACATCATCGCGACCAGCCCGACCATCCGTTCGAACCTTATGGTGCGACCGTCGGGCACGGGCTGGAGTGGGCCCGGCTTGCCCTCCACGTGCACTTCGCGCTCGGCGACGCGGCCCCGCCCGGCCTGATCGACAGCGCCACTCAGCTCTTCGAGCGCGCGGTCACCGACGGCTGGCACGCCGATGGTGCCGACGGCTTCGTCTACACCACTGACTGGGAGGGTCAGCCCGTGGTCACCCAGCGCATGCACTGGGTGTTGGCCGAAGCCATCTCGGCGTCCGCCGCCTTGGCGAAAGCCACCTGGGAGCCCACCTATGAGCAGTGGTATCGCCGCTGCTGGGACTACGCCCAGCGCTACCTCATCGGCAGTGACGGCGCGTGGGTCCACGAACTCGACCCGGACAATCAGCCGGCCGGCACCGTCTGGCCGGGCCGACCGGATCTCTACCATTCGGTTCATGCGGTGTTGCTGCAGCGGCTTCCGCTGGCCCCGTCGGCACCGGTGGCGATTGCCAAAGGCCTGCTCGTCTGACGGTGAATGGGCCATTGGGCTGATCCGCAGGAGCATGGGTAGTCTCCAACCACTGCCACGCCCCCGCTCGAGGGTTGGTTCAACTGGGGTGGCGGTGAGTTGTGTGAACGCGCGCACCATTGCGTCATCAAGTCCGAGGACGTTGAGTTGGGGTATTGCCAATCATTGCCGTGGCGGATGTCCAGCTAGGTGGACGGAGTTTGGCGGCGGCGCACCCCCGGAAGGACCCACATGGACCAGACCTACGATGTGGTCGTCATTGGAGCCGGACCGGTCGGAGAGAATGCCGCCGACTACGCCATTCGCGGTTCGAAGCGAACGGCTTTACTGATCGAGAATGAGCTGGTCGGCGGCGAGTGCTCCTACTACGCCTGCATGCCCAGCAAGGCGTTGCTGCGTCCGGTGGAGGTTCGTGCCACCGCTGAGAATCTGCAAGGTCTGCCTGATCAGCTTCAGCTCGATCCGGTAGCACTCTTGCGCCGTCGCGACACCTGGGTGTCGGGCTATCAGGATGCTGGTCAAGTCAAGTGGGCCAACGGTGCCGGAATCGACGTGGCGCGCGGCTATGGGCGAATCAGCGGCCCAGGGCGGGTCGATATCGAGTCAGAGGCGGGGGTTCGCACCGTTACGGCCCGACACGCTGTGGTGG
>DMIX01000348.1 GCA_003451975.1 Propionibacteriaceae bacterium | reverse complement strand
CGACGACTGGCTCATCACTATGGCGCCGATCCGGTGTTCATCAGTGCCTCGGCGACTCTCAGCGGACCCGGCGAGTTGCTGCAGCGCCTCAGCGGCGTGCCCGAGGTGGTGGAGATCACCGAGGACGCCTCAGCGCGTCCGGCCCTGGACTATCTGATCTGGCAGCCGGTCGACGATCCGCATCACGAGGGCGCTGAGGTGATGGCCCGATTGGTCACCGAGGGGCGGCAGGTGCTCACCTTCACCACGTCGCGGGTGCAGGCGGAGTTGGTTGCCCTGAGGGCCCAAGAGCGGGCTGGGTCGGTGTCGGTGAAGTCCTATCGAAGCGGCTATCTCGCTGAGGATCGCCGCGCACTGGAGGCCGGGCTGCAGTCGGGCCGGCTGCGTGGTGTGGCCTGCACCAACGCTCTGGAGTTGGGGGTGGACATCGCCGGAGTCGACGCGGTGATCAACTGCGGCTTTCCCGGCACGCTGGCTTCGTTGCGGCAGCAGGCTGGACGCGCTGGTCGAGCCGGTGCGGATGCTCTGGCGGTGTTGATCCCCAAGGCGGATCCGCTGGATGCCTACCTGTGTGAGCACCCGGAATTGATCTTCGAGGCGCCGGTGGAACGCACCGTGCTGCACCCGGAGAACCCCCAGGTGCTGGCGCTACAGGTCGCTGCGGCTGCCCAGGAATTGCCGGTCACCGAGGATGATGATCGCTGGTTCGGGCCGACGTTGCCTGCCGTTCTGGAGCGACTCACCGCCGCCGGCTATCTGCGACGTCGGCCTGCCGGGTGGTTCTGGACCCGCCCGGATCGCGCGGTGGATTCCATCGACCTGCGCGCTGCCGGCGGCCACAGTGTCGAGGTCGTGGATCAGGACACCGGACGGGTATTGGGGCAGGTCGATCCGTCGGCGGCTGACCGCAGCGTCCACAGTGGCGCGATCTATCTGCATCAGGGCGAGCCGTGGCTGGTCACCGATTACCGGCCGAACGAACACACCGCTTTGGTGCGTCCGGGGCGCGATGGGTACTTCACCCAAGCACTCGGTCACAGTGACATTGAGATCATCGAGAAGCTCCGCCATGATCGGCTGGGAGCTGCGGAGGTCTTTTTCGGCACGGTGGAGTTGTCCGGCCAGGTGACCGGCTTTCTGCGTCGTGATGAGTTGAGTGGCACGGTGTGGGACAGCACCCCGTTGGAGCTGCCGCGCCACACGCTGCGCACGCAAGCGGTGTGGTACACCGTGGACGCCGCCGCGCTGACCGGCATCGCCACCAAGGACCTACCGGGTGCTGCCCACGCCGCCGAGCACACCGCCATCGGACTGCTGCCTGCCTTCGCGCCGTGTGATCGCTGGGACATCGGTGGCCTGTCGACCACGCTGCACCCCGATACCGGCAAGCTCACGGTGTTCGTCCATGACGGTGCCGCCGGTGGCTCCGGGTTCGCTGAGCAGGGCTATGAACGAATCGAACCGTGGCTGAGCGCCACCCTGGACCGGCTTCGGAACTGTCCGTGCGAGGCCGGTTGCCCGGCGTGCGTGGTCTCTCCCAAGTGCGGCAACGGCAACGACCCGCTGGACAAGGCCGCCGCGGCCCAGCTGTTGGAACTGCTCCTCAGGTGATTCAGTGAGCTGATCCCAGACGTCCGGCGCGCGCCTCGGAGCGCACAGTGGGCTCAACTCCGAGCACCAACGTCACGCGGCGTTGCACTTCGACGGTGACCACGAAGTCCAACAGATCGCCGATGACGCGGCACTGGCGCACCTCCACGCCATTGGACGCAGCGATTCGGCGAGCCGCCGGGCAGGGATCCTGGCCGGCAGCGAAGGCTGCTGCTCCAGAAAGCGCGGACAAGTCAGCCGCATTGTCGGCATCCCGCTGTGCCAGCGCCACTACTGCGGCGAACACCCCCACACCGGCGATCAGCATCAGCACGGCCACGACCACCGCGGCCATCAGCGTGCCGGCGCCGCGTTGGGAGCCCATCAGCTCGGCTCCCGCATCACGGTGGCCTCAGCCCGCAGCGGCACCACCGGCAGCCACGACGCCCAAGGCTGGGCAGCCAACCGGACGACCACCGTGATCTGATCGGCCTGTTGGCGAACCTCGATGCGGGCCCCGGACGGTTTGGTGCGGTCCAAGGAGGCGACCGCCGCCTGATCGCCGCGGCTGGCCTGCCGCGCCACCGCCGCAGCGAGCTCATTGCAGGTGCCCCACAGCATCACCACCGCGAGGACCCAGCTCAGCATCACCATCACCAGGGCCGCTGCCAGGCTGCCCAGCGCCAGCTCGACGGTGACCATGCCGTGCTGGCCGCGCGGGTGGTTGGCCGGGCGAACCCGGCCAACCCGCTTCGTCGGAATCATCAGCCGCCCAGGATCTCCGTGATGATCTGGATGATCAATTCCATGAGTTTCTTGATGATCTCCTGGAACCAGGGCTGCTGGATCAGCGTGATGATCGTCCCGACGCCGGTCGCGACGGCCACCGATCCGACTGCGTATTCCGCGGTGGTCATACCGCGCTGTCCGTGTCGCCGCACCGCCTGAACGAGCTTGCCTGCCATTGCCACTCCTTTCGTTGTTGCGTCCGCTCGAACGCACCCTCAGCTTCGGTAGGCCGCCGCCGGTGGCTTCACTGAGGGGCGCATCTGTGGATAGCCGAATCGGCGCTTGGAAACGGGGTGGATCCTGACCTCAGCCGAACAGGCCGCCCAGCATCCCGCCCAGGATCGGCACCAGGCCCAGCAGCACGAAGGCCGGCAGGAAGCACAGCATCAGTGGCAGCACCGAGCGCACCCCCACCCGCTTGGCACGAGTCTCGGCTTCGGCGGCTCGGGCCTTGCGAGTGTCGGCTGCCAGCACCCGCAACCGGGCACTCAGCGACATGCCGGTGGCCGCCCCCCGTCCGAGCTCTCGGCCCAGGCCGGCCAGCGCCGTGTCGGCCGCCAGATCCTGCCAGGCTCGGTACTCGTCCACCCCGAGCTCGGTCTTGGCAACGGTCTCAGCGAGCACGGCAGCCATCGGCTCGGGCACAGCGCGCGCAACGGTCGCAGCAGCTCCACGCGCCGGCAACCCCGCTTCCAGACAGACCACCAGCAGATCACAGGTCTGGGGCAAGGCTGCCCGCAGCTTCTCCTGGCGCCGAGCCAGCGCCGCCCGATCACCAGCGCGAAGCACCACGGCCGCGACCACAGCAGCGAAGGCTCCGATCACCAACGACCACCATCCAGACACGACGGTAGCCAACGCTGCGGCCACCCCGGTGACGAGCGCCATGGCGCTGCGACGCTGGGTTCGCGGAGCCTCGACTCCGGAGTCGGCCGTGGTCAACAGGCGCGAAGCAGTCGGTGGCCAGGCGGCGAGCACGGCCAATCCACTACTCAGTGCTGCGATGACGACGGCGATCATGGGTTGCCCGCCGATCTGGCGATGCGTTCCATCCACCACACCCCGGCGCAGGCAAGGGCGACCCCGGTCACCAAACACAGCTGACCGACGGGCGATCCGATCAGAAAGGCGACGGGATCCCCACCGACGGCGAACCCCAAGGCCAGCCCGGCGAAGGGCAAAGCGGCCAGCATGCGCCCGGTCGCTTTGGGCGCCGACAATTCCGCCGCGACCACGCGATCCAGGCGACGAACGCTATCCAAGTGGTCGGCCAGGGCGTCGAGGGTATCGGTCAGCGAAGCACCGCTGCCTTCACAGACCTGCCAGGCCGCTGCCAACTCTGCCAAGCCCTCACTGCCCGGTTCGAGGCTCTGCCGCCGCCAGGTTGCCGTCAGCGATCCGCCAACGCGCTGGGCTGCCGTCGCCTCGGCGAAGACGTCGGTTTCGGCGCTTGCCAGACGCAGCGCACTGCCCGGAACATGACCCACCCGCAACAGCCCGGCCAGCAGTTGGCTTGATTCGGCAATCGATTCGGCGCGCTGCCAGGCACGATGCTGGCGCCGCTGCCTCAGCACCAGGTTGAGCACGGTGCCAACGACCAACGCGACACTGAACGCGACACTGGCTCCGGCCGTACCACCCAGGAGAAGTCCCACCGAGGTCGCCAGGACAACCAGGGTTGGCGGCCACCAGAGCTGGCGCCGCCGAGGCCCGCTGCGCTGCTGAGGTCGGGGCTGCAACCGTGCCAGCCGCCACCGAGGCGCGGCGGGTCGCATCAGAAACACCGCAGCCACCAGGCAGGCGGCTGCCACGATCGTCACGGCTGCGCCCAGCTCAGGAGTTGTGACGCACCCGGGCCTTCCTCGACACCGGTGTCGCTGAACCGCAGCCCCGGCACCGTTCGACAGCGGCCGCTGGCTTCATCGGCGGCGAGCAGGCTGATCTCGGACAACCAGCGGCGGCCATCAGCCCGCCTGGTCACATGGATCAGCACCTGGATCGCCGAAGCCAACTGGGCGTGCAACGCGTCGCGTCCCAGCCCGGCGAGCGCACCGAGCGCTTCCAGGCGGGCGGGCACATCGGCAGCGGAGTTGGCGTGCACCGTGCCACAGCCGCCTTCGTGGCCGATATTCATCGCACTGAGCAGATCAGCTAGTTCGGCGCCGCGGACCTCGCCGACCACCAGCCGGTCCGGGCGCATCCGCAGCGACTGGCGAACCAGGTCGGTGAGGGTGATCGCGCCGCGCCCCTCGGTGTTCGCCGGTCGCGCCTCCAGACGCACACAGTGCGGATGGTCGGGCTGTAGTTCGCGGGAGTCCTCGGCGATCACGATGCGTTCGCTCGGCGGCACCATCGCCAGCATGGCCGCCAGCAGCGTGGTCTTTCCCGAACCGGTGCCTCCGGAGATGAGGAAAGCCCGCCGCCGTGCTACCAGACCGGCCAGCAGTTCGGCGGCGTCGGTACTCATGCTGGCGTTCACCACCCAATCGGCCAGACTGAACCGTCGGCGATTCGGGATGCGCAACGACAGGCAGGTACCAGCTTCGGCAACGCAGCCCAGCACGGCATGGACTCGCACTCCGTCGGGCAACCGGGCATCGACGAACGGGGAACCGTCGTCGAGTCGGCGTCCCACTGATGCCGCCAACCGGGTGGCGAGGCGTCGCACCTCGGCGTCGTCGGCGAAGCGAACCGAGGCCGGTTCCAAACCTGCGCCACGGTCGAGATAGACCTCATCGGGGGCGTTCACCAGAACATCAGTGACGCCGGGCAGTTCGACCAAGGGCTGCAGCACCCCGGCACCGGTGCTGTCCTGGCGCAAGCGGGCGACCACCTGGCGCACGGACGCATCGGAAACCAGCAGGCCCAGAGTTCTCAGAGCACCGGCCACCTCGATCGGTCCGACCGCAAGCCCTTGCCGGGCCAGGTGGTCGCGCACCGCCTCCAGATCGGTCTCACGCATCGATGGCCCGTCGCTCGATGCTGTGATGGGCGCCGAGTTCGTCGATCAGGGCCGCCACCGCGCGTCGATAGCGACGCCCTGCTGCCGACAGCGGGGCCACTCCGCCCTCGGCGGCGCCAGGCAGAGCGCCATCGGCGGGAAGTTCTGCCAGCACCGGACGTTTCAAAGCGTCAGCCACCAGGCCGGTCGGAAGTCCACCCTTGACCGGGCGAACCACGAGCTGGGCTTCGGTGAGATCGTGGGCTGCCATCAACTGTCGAGCCGCCGCCACTGCGCGCACCCCTGCCGCCACCACCACCAACTGAACGCTCGACAGCCTCACCGCCTCCCGCACCGAGATCTCCGCCCTTCCCGGATCAAGCACCACCAGCGAGTGCCAGCCGGCCAGCGCATTGACGATGGCGGCCAACGGCTCGCGGGCCAGATCCAACGGTTCGCCCCGCGCCATGGACACCACGGAAACCTTGTCGATCACCGGAAGATAGCTGCGCAGATCGCCGAGCTGGCCGGACGCCGAGTTCAGCCGCGGCCACCGCCAGCCGGGCACCCCTTCGGCTCCCAACAGCAAGTCGATGCCGCCCCCGAAAGGGTCGGCATCGACCAGTGCTGCACCGAGGGGGGCTCGGGCAGCACTCAACTGAGCCATCGCGACGGCCAAGGTCGAAGCGCCCACTCCACCGCTACCTCCGATGGCCGCCACCACCGGGGCTCGGCGTTGTGAGCTACCTTCACCGAGCACCGTTCCCAGCCAGGCGGCCCCCTCCGGCAGCCGGATCACCCGCGCCGACAGCGGCGCCGACCAGGTTGCAAGCAGCGCAGGATCCTGCCCCACCACATAAACCGCGCTGCGGTGAGGCAAGGCTCGGGTCGCCACTCGTTCTGCCTGGTCAGCGTCAATCAGCACCGCAGCAGCCGTTCGCCAAGGTGCGGCGAGCTGTTCAAGATCGCTGATCACCTCGGCTTCCACCTGCTGGGCCGCTACCGCTGTCAGAATCGCGTCCTGGGTGTCTCCGGGCCGCGCAACCACCAGCACTGGACCACTCGGACTCAGTTGTGCCATGCCCACACCCTCGGCATCGACCGGGTCGATGAGTCAGCCGAAATCAAAGCTGTGGACAACCGAGAAGGAATCCCTGGGCCCGGCGACACGGCGTGCGCCGACGTCGACCGGCCTGCTCAGTGGACGGTAGCGAGCCGACGGCTTGATCAGGCCGCGATGAATCCCTCCGAAAGCTCCCACAGCCGTTCAGCCATGGCATCGAAGCGCGGGGTGTCGTAGCGCTGCTGAAGTCTGCGCCTGTCGTAATAGCCGCCAGAGGACCAATCCGTCCCGGGAGTTCCTGCTGCTAGCCACACCAGTTGATCGCTGCCCTGCTCGGAGCTGACCATCAACTTCTTGGACACCGGATTGTTGTAGAAGACCCGCATGAACCCTGGACCACCGCTGGCGAAGTTCGACGCCACCACACCGGGATGGAAAGCCGCCGCCGACAGGCCCTGCTTGCCATAGCGTCGGTGCAACTCACGGGTGAACAAGATGTTGAACAACTTGCTGTTGCCGTAGGCGATGGGCGCACTGTAGCCGTGCTCGGCGTCGACATCGTCCAGGTCGGGCCGCGCGATGGACTGCGCCGCCACGCTCGACGTCTGAATCACGCGGGCTCGTGATGTCAGCAGGGTGTCCATCAACAGATAGGTGAGCAGGAAACCGGCAAGGTGGTTCACCTGGAAAGTCAGTTCATGACCGTCCTCGGTGACGGTTCGAGCCCCCATGATGCCGCCGGCATTGTTGGCCAGCACGTCGATGTGCGAATAGGCCTGGTTCAGCTCGGACGCCAACGCCCGCACCTGACGCAACGACGCGAAGTCCGCCACATGGTAGGGACGCCCCACTTCGGTCGCCACGGCCGCCGTCTTGACCGGGTCACGTCCCACCAGCACGACCCGCTCCCCCAGCGCAGTCAGGCGTCGAACTGCTGCAGCTCCGACGCCGTCACTGGCACCGGTGATGATGATCGTCCGCCCACTCATAGCTGACCTTCCGTAGACCACATCCACGCTACTGCCCCGCAGGTAGCAGGTAGCGGGATCGGCCGACGTCGGGTGTTTCCTGCGTCGCACCGCTCGACGCGCCACCTACTATCGGTCCATGACCTCCGGCAGCGGTGGCAGCTTTCCTACGGCCGCCCTTGAATGGCTGGTCCCCGAGCCGTGGGCCCGGGTCCTGGTCATTGGTTCCGTGTCCGGCGCCATCCTCAGCCGTCTGATCGGCAGAGGCGCTGCGGTGATGGTGGCCGAAGCCGACTACGACCGGGCTGTCGCGCTGCACCGGCGTTGGGGCGATCTGTGGGTGGTGCTGGCCGATCCGTCCGCGCTGCCGTTCAATCCGGGGAGTTTCGATACCGTCTTGATCAGTGGCGGCTTCGCGGCCCTCGAACCCGAGCCGGCACGCTCGGAATGCGCCCGGGTCTTGCGCGGCGGCGGACATCTGGCCCTGATCCACGCCGCTCGCGACGACAGCGTCCCGTGGGTGCGGCGGCTGGCTGAAGTGCTGCAGGCTTACGACCCGGAACTGATGACGGCCACTCCGCGGGCCGCCGTGGCCGAACTCGACGGCTGCTGCTACTTCCCCGATGTCCAGGCGCGCAATTTCCGCACCTGGGTGCCGATCACCCGCGACGGTATGCTCCAGATGGTCTCCAGCACCCCCACTTTGGCGGGGCTGAGCGCGCAGGCATCGGCGCGGCTGTTGGCACAGGTCGGTGCGATCTATGACTCCTCGGCCCGCCATCCTGAGCCGTTGACATTGCCCTATGCGATGCAGTGCTGGCGGGCCGCCGCCGACCACAGCGAGTTCACCAGTCAGCTTCATCTGCCCGGCGACGGCATCAGCATCAAGCTGTAGGCCTCATCACAACCGACACACGTGCAGTCACCGCTGCCGGCCCGGCGTTAGGCTGGCATTCACGCCACTGAAGGGAAGATCATGGCCGAGCAGACCGAGATCGCCGAGGTGATCAAGAGCATTCAGGCCGACATCACCACGATCGTGCGAGGCGAGATCGCGCTCGCCACCGAAGAACTCAAGCCCGAAGCGGCCAAGGCCGGCATCATCGCCGGGCTCTTCGGCGGCGCCGGATATCTGGCCCTCAGCGCGGCCGCCGTGCTGTTCAGCGCTTTTGCCTTCCTATGGGCCATGGGATTCCAGGCCTGGTTCGGTCTGGATCTGCTGCCCGCCCTGTTCTGGGGTTTTCTGGTGATGGGGGTGGCGATGCTGCTGCTCGCAGGCGTCATGGGCCTGGTGGGCACCAAGGTCCCCAAACCGGGGCCTCCGACGCAGGCGATCGCCAACGTCAAGGATGAGGTGGAGTTCGTCAAGGGTGCTGTCGC
>DMIX01000334.1 GCA_003451975.1 Propionibacteriaceae bacterium | reverse complement strand
GCGGGAAGGTCGATCAACGAAGACCTGAGGAGGAGAGGAACACCACCGCATCCCCGGAGAACCGAGCCTGTTCGTCGGCAGCGAGAAAGGTCGCTCCGCCCTGTGCCAGTCGCACGGATTCCTCGGCGTTGGTGAGCGTTCCGGAGCCGGAAACCACGAAGAAGACCCGCGCCGATCCGACACCGGGCAATTCCACCGGCGGTGTATCGGCGGTGGCATCGATGCGCCACACGTCGAACTCCGGGCAGGGCGTGGCGTAATGCGACAGCCCCTCACCGATGGGTTCGGCTGCGGTGATCTCGGGATCGACCGGCTCGAAATTGACGACCTTGATCAGCTCGCCGACATCGACATGTTTCGGCGTCAGGCCGCCGCGAATGACGTTGTCGGAGTTCGCCATGATCTCCACGCCGGTACCGCGGAGGTGGGCGTGCATATGTCCGGCCGGCACATACAGGCCTTCGCCGGGTTGCAGCACGACGCGGTTCATCAGCAGTGCGGCCAGTACCCCGGGGTCACCGGGGAAGACCTCGTCGAGCTCTATCACGGTGCGGGCGAAGGCACCCAGTTCACCGGGGGAGTCCTGGTGGTTCACCGCTGCCGCGCACACCAGTTCCGAAAGGTGGGCGCGTTCTCCCGACAGGCTGAGGACATCCAAGAACACCTCTTGCAGAGCGGCCGCGCCGCGCCGTTCGGTGAGTGGTCCGATCACGCTGGCCAACTCTTCGGCGACCCCCAGGCCCGCGAACAGGGCCTCGGTGCGTCGCGGTTCGCGGAAGCCCGACAGGGTGTGGAACTCGTCCAGGGCGATCAGGATCTCCGGCTTGGGCCAGTCGTCGCGATAAGTCCGCTCAGCGGCGTCGCGGGTGAGGCCTGCGGCTTCTTCCCGGGCGAAGCCCTCCTCGGCCTCCTGCCGGGATGGGTGGGCCTGCAGACTCAGCGCGTGCCGCGCGGAGAGCACCTTCATCAGGTAGGGCAATTGATCGCCGAAGGCGGCGCGGCTCGCGGCGCCCAGTACCTCGGGACGCTCGCTCAGGATGTCGTTCAGCGGTCGACCGTCGGCCTGGGCAGGAGCCATCGGGTGGGCGCCTAGCCAGTACTCGGCATAGGGGCTGCCGTCTGGTTGCTGGCGAAGTAGTTCGGGGATCGCGTCAGTGGTTCCCCACGCGTATCGTTGTGCGGCTCCCTGCAAACGCAGCATCCAGCTTCCTCACTGATCGACAGTTGGGGTTGGGCACCCGCAGGCCAAAGGAAAGTCTAACCCGTGGGCTGTGTGCGGGCACCTTAGCGGCTGCAAACATCTGGTGAACGGGTCGCGAGAGTGCGCGTCCAGCAGAAGGATCCATCGAATGACATCGATGTGGTTTCGGGGGTATTCTGCTGCCATGACATCCCCGATGCCGATCACCGCGACGGGCCTGAGTGAGCAACAGGTCGCACTGCTGGAGTTCGAGAAGAACTGGTGGTCATTGTCGGGTTCCAAGGAATCCGAGATCCGGGAGCGGTTCGATATCTCCGCAACGCGTTACTACCAGTTGCTGAACGCGCTGATCGATACCCCGGCCGCGGTGGCTCACGATCCGTTGCTGGTGAAGCGGTTGCTGCGTCAGCGCGATTCCCGCCAGAAGGAGCGCACCGCTCGCCGCCTAGGCGTCAGTCGGAACGCCTGAATCTGAGCTTGACCGCGATCCGGTGCAAGCCGGCATTGTTTGTGGGGTGCTCCTGATAGCCACCGGCTTCGAGTCCGGCCCAGCGTTCGAACACATTGGCGCTGGCCCGATCCGCGGTGCGCAGCCACGACCAGCCTGCCGATGCCGCGTACAGCACCAGAAATGGAAGACCGAGGCAGGCGCTGTATTGCCAGGCGTGGACCGACTCATGAGCGAGCACGCGAGGCTGCTGTACAGACAGTTCGGTCAAGGTGCGCTGCGGTACCACCACGACGTTGCCCACGGTGAATGCTCCGGCCTGGGCCTTTGAGCATCGGAACTCTTCGGCGAGGATCAACCCCTCGCCCGCTCCGCGCAGCCGCGAGCGTCCGGCCACCGCAATCAGCAACCCCAGCGGGGTGCTGAGATTGGCCGTATTGAGCAGTGCGCGCGCCAGATGTGCTGCGTGCAGCTTCGTCGGCATGTCCACGAGCCTAATCGGGGGGCGTCTTATCGCTGCAAACCGTTTGCACTCGGAGTGTGCGAGTGCTAAACATGGAGTTAGCACTCTCGGGTCGAGAGTGCCATTGTCAGACTCGATGAGGTTGTGACCCGGCGCCCGTGGGGTGATTGCGGTCGAACTTCATGGAACACCGTGGGGCTGTGGCCCCCTTACGACGCCGAAGGATTGCCGAAAGAACATGGCGAAGCTGATTGAGTTCAACGTTGAGGCCCGGCGCGGTCTGGAGCGGGGCATGAATACCCTCGCCGACGCCGTCCGCGTGACCCTCGGCCCCAAGGGCCGCAATGTGGTTTTGGAGAAGAAGTGGGGCGCTCCCACCATCACCAATGACGGAGTGTCGATCGCCAAGGAGATCGAACTCGAAGATCCCTACGAGAAGATCGGCGCAGAGCTGGTCAAAGAGGTCGCCAAGAAGACCGACGATGTTGCCGGTGACGGCACCACGACCGCGACCGTGATCGCCCAGGCGATGGTTCGCGAGGGTCTGCGTAATGTGACCGCCGGTGCGAACCCGATGAGCCTCAAGCGCGGCATCGAGAAGGCTGTCGCCGCCATCGTTGCCGAGCTCGGCGAGCAGGCCGTGGAGATCGAGACTCGCGACCAGATCGCTGCGACCGCCTCCATCTCCGCTGCGGATCCCGTCGTGGGTGACGCCATCGCCGAGGCTATGGACAAGGTCGGCAAGGAAGGCGTCATCACGGT
>DMIX01000210.1 GCA_003451975.1 Propionibacteriaceae bacterium | reverse complement strand
GGGTAGGCAACAGACTGCGGACCACCAGCGGCAGCGCCACGATCGCCTGGGCGATCGGGATCAGGATCCAGCTTGATCGCAGATCCAACGGTGGCCGATTCAAGGTGATCAGGAAACCGAAGCCCACCGTGACCGCAGACACTCCCAGCGGCAGCATGAAGGCGGCATCCGCGCTGCGCAGCACTCGGCGTCCCACCACCGATGCTGGACGCCGCGACAGCAAATAGCTGACCATGCCGCCCAACACCAACGCGATCATCGTGGCCACGGCGGCGGTCTGCAGCGATGTCAGGGTGGCCTGCCATACGGTAGGCAGACCCGTTCCGGTGGCGGCGAACAGCAGCACGTAGTTGCCCAGACCGACTCCGGTCGCCGTCTGCAATGAGCGCACTACCAGCGCACTCATCGGCAATGCCAACAGCACCACGATCACCGCTGCGGTGATCAGCACCGACGGCAGGTCGCCGACCCGCAGCCGATGATCGGTAGGACGCCCCGCCAGCCGCAAGGCGCGCTCCTGGCGGTGCCGGGTGGCATCGGCGACCAGCAGCGAGATCCCCACCACCACCAGCTGCAGAATCGACAACGCAGCGGCTGCCGGCAGATCCAGCAACTGGGTGGTCTGGTACCAGATCTCGGTTTCGATAGTCCCCCAACTCTGATCGGCGAGAACCAGCACCACACCAAAAGCTGCGGCACAGAAGAGAAAGGTCAGGGCCGCCGCTGAGGCGATGGCGGGGGCCAACGCCGGCATGGTCACACTCCACCACACCCGTGGCCGCGAGGCGCCCAGGCTCCGGGCCGCCTGAGCAGTGCGGGGATCAAGCCGCGCCCACAGCACCCCGACGGTGCGCACCACCACCGAGTAGTTGAAGAACACCAAGGCGGCGATCAGCGCCGGGAAGCTGGCGTCCCAGCCCAGAAAACCCAACGGCCCGCCGGTGTCGAGCAACGACCGGAACGCCACCCCCACCACCACCGAGGGCAGCACGAAAGGAATGGACACCACGGCGCGCAGCGCCCGGCGTCCCGGGAACCGGGTGCGGTAGAGCAGATAGGCCCCGGGCAGACCCAACAACACCGCCACCACAGTGGCCACCACCGACTGGGCCAGGGTTTGGCCGACGATCCGCCAGGTACGTGGCGCAGCGAGCACTTCGCTGACGCCATTGAGGCTGAAACCACTGGCGTCGAAGAAGCCGCGGGCCAGTAGTGCGGTGACCGGCCAGGCGAAGAAGATGAGGAGGAAGGCGAGCGGCACCACCGCCACTGCCGCCCACAGCCAGGCTTTGGCCCGTTGTCGCCGGCGCACTGCTGCGGCCGGCGCGATGACGCCGACAGCAGCAGTGCGGGGCAGTTTGTGCATGGTGAGCGATCAGCCGATGACCGTGGCGGTCCAGGCCTTGATCCATTCCGTGCGACCGGCATTGATGTCGGTGATCGGGAGGGTCAGCGGCTTGTCGACCTTGGCAGCGTAGGTTGCCCAAGCGTCAGGCAGTGCCACCGCGGAATCCACCGGGTACATGTACATCTGTTCTGGAATCTGCGCCTGAACCTTCTCACTGAGCAGGAAGTCGATGAACTTCTGCGCCCCCACCGCGTTCTGGGCACCGGCGATGACCCCGGCGTATTCGACCTGACCAAAGCAGGTATCGGTGAGCACAACAGCCTTCGGTGAATCGACCGGCGAGGACGAGTAGGACACCATCAGCGGGTAGCTGCCCTTGCTGGAAGCGGTGAAGTCGTTGGCGTAGGCGTCACTCCAGCCGCCGACGATCTTGACGCCATTGGCTTTCAGCGCCGACCAATAATCGAGGTAGCCCGATTCGCCTTTGTCGGCGATTGTGGCCATCAGGAAGGCGAGGCCCGGTGAGGAACTCGCCGGGTTCAGCGCCACGAGTTGACCCTCGTATTCGGGTTTGGTCAGATCGTCCAAGGTTGTGGGCACGGCCAGTCCTTTGGCCTTGTACCAGGACGCATCGGCATTCACGCACACCTCGCCTCGATCGATCGGGGTGAGCTGGGGTGCGGTACCCAGTTCGTAGGCCGTCGCCGATTCCGGCAGCACCGATGAGGTGTAATCGCTGAGGATGCCCGCCGCCAGGGCCCGTCCCGCGAAGGTGTTGTCGATGCCATAGACCACATCACCCATCGGTGAATCCTTGGTCAGCACCAACTGGTTGACCACGACTCCGGCGTCACCGGGGGCGACATATTTCACGTCGTACCCGGTCTCGGCGGCGAACGCATCCACTGTGCTCTGGTCGAGATGGAACGAGTCGTGGGTCACCACGGTCAACGTTGTGGACTCGGTCAGAGCGGTAGCCGACGGTGTCGGCGCAGCCGAACAGCCGGCCATCAGCACGGCCGCGGTGGCCAACCCTGCGACAGCCCAACGGGGCACGGACCTTGCGAACATTGCTTCTCCTCCAAAATGCTCGGAGGGCTCAGGAAAATGATCCTGAGGAGATTTCCCGACTCCCTACGCCGGTGCTAGCCGGATCAGGTTCGAGGGTCTGCGGCTTACCGCACTCTCAGCGCCCGGTGGCGCTCCCCTGTCTGAGGGGTGAGGCTACCACGCCACCGACACCACTCGGCAGCGCCGACGACTTGTGCCAGTCTTTTCCCATGTCATCGAATTCGGACCAGATCGCTGAGATCACCGCCGGCTACACCTTCGACTCTCCCGCTATCGATCTCGGCGTCCTGATGGCCGACGGCGCCCCGGTTCCGACGAGCAGGATCCGATTGTCGTTATCGATGCTGAACCGGCACGGGCTGGTGGCCGGTGCCACGGGGACCGGCAAGACCCGCACGCTCCAACTCATGGCCGAGCAGATCTCGCGCGCCGGAGTCTCGGTGTTCGCAGCCGATATCAAAGGCGACCTCTCGGGAATCGCCATACCCGGAGAACCCAGCGACAAACTGCTCCAACGCACCGAGAAGATCGGCCAGGACTGGAAGCCCGAGGGTTGCCCGGTCGAGTTCTACGCCTTGGGGGGACAGGGCAGCGGAGTGCCGCTGCGCGCCACCGTCTCCAGCTTCGGACCGATCCTGCTGAGCAAGGTGCTGGGTCTGAACCAGACCCAGGAGTCCAGCCTGGGGTTGGTGTTCCACTACGCCGACACCCGAGGGCTTCCGCTGCTCGACCTCGCCGACCTGAAGCAGGTCATGCAACACCTGACCTCCGAGGAGGGAAAACCCGATCTCAAAGAACTCGGCGGTCTCAGCTCTGCCACGGTGGGCGTCATCCTGCGCAGCCTGGTCACTCTGGAGACTCAGGGCGGCGAGGAATTCTTCGGCGAAACCGAGTTCGACTCCAAAGACCTGATCCGCACTACTGCCGACGGCCACGGCGTGATCTCCCTACTCGAACTGCCGAATCTGCAGGACCGTCCGGCGATCTTCTCCACCTTCATCATGTGGCTGCTGGCCGACCTCTTCCATGACCTGCCCGAGATCGGCGATGTCGAGGTTCCCAAGCTGGTCTTCTTCTTCGACGAGGCACATCTGTTGTTCGACGGCGCGTCCAAGGCGTTCCAGGACGCCATCGCCCAAACCGTGAGACTCATCCGAAGTAAGGGAGTGGGGATCTTCTTCGTGACCCAGGCGCCCACCGATGTGCCCGACGAGGTGCTGGCCCAACTCGGCTCTCGGGTGCAGCATCAACTGCGCGCCCACACACCCAAGGACGCCAAAGCCTTGAAGGCGACTGTGGAAACCTATCCGACCAGTGACTACGACCTGGCCGAAACGCTGCAGGCATTGGGGATCGGTGAAGCCATCGTGACGGTGCTGAATCCCAACGGCGCCCCAACTCCGGTGGCGTGGACGCGGATGCTGGCGCCCCTGGCCTCGATGAAGCCACTGGATGCGCAATGGCTGACCGATGGCGTCGCCCGGTCGCCGATGCAGGCCAAGTACGGCCCGGAAGTGAACCGTGATTCGGCCTACGAGATGCTCACTCGTCGACTCGAGGAGGGCGCCGCCAAGGCTCAGGCCGAAGCCGAAGCCGCCCCGAAAGCACCCGAGAAACGCACCTCGGGCTCATCGGGCGGCTCGCGGTCACGATCGAAGTCCGGCGTGGAGAAGGTCCTGAGCTCGCCAACCTTCTGGAATCAGGTCATGCGCGTGGGCAGCCAAGTGGTGCGCACCTATTGGGGCACCGCGCGTCGCTGAGCGTCCCGAGGTCGACGCAGGCCCGATGGGCGCTTTCCGGAGCAGAATTCGAGACGGATACCGATCACCGATTGGGAAATACCGGTTCGGCAACGCAATGGCTAGCGACTGCCCACTAGAGTCTCCGGTACGTGCTTCGATGTCGACGTACGAGGGGTCACGGGCCGGTACTCACCCATCCTCGTGCACGCGTCGGTTGAAGCATCTTTCCATGGTGAGGGGAAACACCGGGAGGAGGTGGGGATGCCCCTCGATTGGTGGTTGGCTTTTCTGGTGTTCCTGCTCGGAGCATGTCTGATCTTGTTGGTCGCCATAAGCCGCACCCTTCGTCGACGCGCTCGCGCTGTGCCCCGAGGAAAGGACCTCGGCTCACAGCCGCAGCCACGCGCCGCGACCCCGACGCCAGCAGAGCTTGCTCGAGCTCGCCCGGCGCCCTACCTGGCGTATACCGCCGAGTCGACGCCTGGCCCACCGGCCCCAGCCCCGTCGCCAGGGCAACCCGAGGCGCCGGTGGCAGCAACCGTTCCTGACCGCGTCGAATCAGTCGAGCCCGCTCCCGATGCTGTGCCGGAACTCGTCGATTCCGATCCTGAACCGTCGCCGCAGTCGGCGGCAGCCGACGATGGCGACACCTCTGACCTGCCGTGGTGGGAGCAGTCGTTCGTCCACAACCCACCCCCGATCTCCACCATCGCCACCAGCGCACGGCCATGGCACGACGACGGACCGCTTCCCGATCTCCCGCCGAAACCACGCCCGAACATCTACGCGATGCTCACCGCCGGTGCCCGTTCGAGCACCACCGTGACCACCGGAGCAGTGAAGGGCAACCGCAGTTCGGGCCTGTACCACACCGTCGACAGCCCCTGGTACGAGCGCACCAAAGCCGACGAGTGGTTCGATTCCCCGCGAAAAGCTGAAACGGCCGGCTACTCCCGCTGGGACAGCAGGTCGAACCGCAACACCGGCTAAGCCGATCAGCTCAGCAGCTCACTGAGCGTTCTCGGCCTCGACAGCCTCATCCTCGGCAACTTCGGATTCGGTCGCCTCGGCAGCTTCCTCGTCGTCCGCGGCCTCGGCCTGGTCGTCAACCTCATCGGTCTCAGCGGCTTCGGCATCCTCTTCGAAGGTCACTGACTCGGTAATGGCTGCCGGCGCCCCGTCGTCCTCACCGAGCGCGTCCAGCAGCGGGCCGGCCCCGAGTGCGGCGAGCATCTGACGCACATTGGTCAACTGTGCGGTCACCGCCTCGCGGCGTGCCGTGGCGGCCATGAGCTCGCGTTCGGATTCCTTGCGGACCCGCTCGGCGGCCAGTCGCGCATCATCCACGCGCTGGGCGGCCTCGTCACGGGCTGCCCGCTTGAGGGCATCGGCCTCCTCTTTGGCCTCGGCCAACAGCCGGTCCGCCTCGGCCTGGATAGCCATGCGGCGCTGCTCGGTGGCGCTCAGTGCCTGCTCGTAGGCATCCATCTGGTGAGCGAACTCACCGGCTGCCTTGTCCCGACGGGTCGCCAGAGTCTTCTCGAACTCCGCCGCCGCGGACGCCGCCCGAGCGCGCTGGCGTTCGAAGATCGCCTCGGCCTCCTAACGGCGAGTGGTCGCCTCACGATTGGCTTGGTCGAGCAGCTCATCGGCTTTGCGGGACGCCGCCTCGACGGTCGCTGCCGCCGCAACCTCGGCCTTGTTGGTGATCTCGGCAGCCTCGGTTTCGGCGGTCTGGCGCACCTGAGCGGCATACTCGTCGGCGTCGACCATCACGGACTCCCCGTCGGCTTTCGCCTGCGATCGCAGCTCGGCGGCTTCGTCCTCGGCCAACCGTAGGATCTTCGCAGCCCGCTCGGTCACCGCCGCAGCGCTGGGCTGGGATTCCTTCTTCAGTTCGGCTTCCAGCTCTTGCACCCGCAGCCGATCCAGTTGAGCCTGTTTGACGGCGGCATCCAACTCCTCGCGCAGCCGCTTGTTCTGCGTCGTGGCTTCCTCAACGCTCTTTCGCTGCGATTCAGACAGCACGCGGAGTTCCTCGGTGCGATTCTGCAGCTGAGCCAGCGTCCGGTCCACCTCGGTCGGCTCATAACCCCGCATCACAGTGCGGAATTCGTGGCTAGATTGGGTCACTTGCTGCTTCCTCTCGATTTCTTCTGGGTGTCCATGCGGGCCGAGCCTGGAGTCGAGAGTGCATCAATCACTCCCGATAGGCGACTCAGCTGTTCAGTAATGTCGTCGCGTCGTCGCGCGAGAGCCTCGGTCTCGGCCTGAGAACGGGCCAGCGCCTCGGCTGCCTTGGAGCGGACCTCGTCGGCATCAGCGCGGGCTCTCTTCAGTACCTCGGTGGCCTCGGCTCGAATCTGCTTGGCCTTCTGGTGCGCATCCTTCTGCAAGGTGTCCAAAGTGGCCGTCGCCCGTTCGCGAATCTGGCGGGCCTGCTTTTCCGCCTCGGCAAGCCGTAGCCGCGCCGTCTCAAGATCCTCGGTGGCCTCACGCTCGGCGGCATCACGAAGGCTGTCGGTGTCCTGTTTGGCACGGCGTTTGAGTTCGGCGGCCTGACGTTTCGCCTCGGCCAGCTGCTGCTCGGCCTCGGCCTTCATCCCTGCTGCGGCAACCCCGGCTTCAGCGACCAGTTCCCCAGCGTTCTCCTCGGCCCGCCGAAGCTGGTCCGCGGCGGCCTGGTCGGCCCGGTCGCGGATCGCTTCCAACTCGGCGGCGTGGTTGGCCCGCTGCGTGGATAGCTCTGCCTCCACGCTCGCCTGAAGCTCAGCCATCGATTGTTTGGTCCAGGCCAGATGCGCTGCAGCGGCGACGTACTGCTCCTCTGCAGACGCCCGGGCCTGACTGGCAAGCTCGGCACGCTCGTCCTCAGCCTCTTGATTCAGTCGCGCAATCTCTTCCTTGGCCCGCTGGAGTTCCGCGGCGATAACCCGTCGAGTCAGGGTGCATTCGCGCTCGAAGGCCTTGCGTTCCTCAACGAGGAAGGCCGCTGCCATCGCCTGGATCGCGACGCTTTGCGCGGCGGCCTGCTCCACCTGTCGAGTGGTCTTGGTGGCCACCTGAAGCTGGTGTTCGTTCAGTTCGGCGTTGATTCGATCAGCGCGCTGCTGCTGCTCGTCCGCAACCTTCACAGCCGCCTCATTGGCGGCATTGGCGAGCCGCTGAGCCTCCGACCGAGCACGCTCCATCAGGTCGGTGGCCTCGGCCTGAGTTCGTTCCATCAACTCCGCAGCGGCATCATTGGCCGCGCCAACGATCAGCGTCGCCTGATCGGTGGCGTCTTGGACCAGCAGGTCCGAGTCGTGCTGAGCGCGATCCAGAATGGCTTTGGTCTTACCACTGGCCTGGGACGCGGATCGCTCGGCGGCATCGGCCTTGTCCTGGTTGATGCGCGCCATTTCCTCAGCACGAGCTGCCTCGTCACGAGCGGCACGGGCCTGCTTCTCTGCCTCGGCGATCAATCGGTCAGCCAGAGCCTGGGCCTGCTCGATCAGACGGGAAGCCTGCCCTGAGGCCGCCACCGGTGCCTGAAGGTCACTCACGGCATCGACTCCCCACACGACAGTTCTGCGCACACCCCAGCCACATCGTCACTTCGGAGGTGGGACTCAGCAAGCAAAACCATGATGGGCAAACCAACAACTTCGAGGACAAACTGCACACGGTCACCGGAACGGCGGGGCGAGACCCGGTCCAGCGAGAGCGGATGACGGGAATCGAACCCGCA
>DMIX01000006.1 GCA_003451975.1 Propionibacteriaceae bacterium | reverse complement strand
GGCTATGAGGAGGGTGGTCAACTGACCGAGGCGGTGCGTCGGCGCCCGTACTCGGTGGTGCTGCTCGATGAGGTCGAGAAGGCCCACTCCGACGTGTTCAACATCTTGTTGCAGGTGCTGGACGACGGTCGCCTGACTGACGGCCAAGGGCGCACGGTCGACTTCCGCAATGTCATCTTGATCATGACCAGCAACTTGGGTTCGCAGTACCTGGCCGACCAAAGTCTGAATGCCGACACCAAGCAGCAGGCCGTCATGGGAGTGGTCCGTCAGGCGTTCAAACCGGAGTTCTTGAACCGGCTGGACGAGATCGTGCTGTTCGATCCGTTGAGCGCCGAGGATCTGGAGCAGATCGTCGACATCCAGTTGGGGTGGTTGACCAAGCGTCTTGCCGAACGCCGGATCACCATCGAGGTGACGAAGGCGGCAAAGGACTGGTTGGCCCAGACCGGGTTCGACCCGGTGTACGGCGCGCGTCCGCTGAAGCGCCTGGTGCAGACCACCATCGAGGACGCGCTGGCCCGCAAGCTGCTGGCCGGGGAGATCACCGACGGCGACGGGGTTCGCTTCGACGTGAATCCCGATGGCAGCGGTCTGATGCTGGCCTGAGGCAATCGCCGGGTTCGGCAGGTCTTCACCTGCTGGACGCCGGTTCGTCGCTCAGTGATGGGCATCGCTTCATCGACTCCCGGTTCGATGCGCACAACGGATTGCCCCCTGACGAGGAGAACCCAGTGCGCCACCTTCGACGAATCGCCGGCCTGGCTGCCGCCTTCGCTCTGGTCGGAGGTGGGCTGTCGATCACGGCGGCCGCGCCCGCCCAGGCGAAGGCTCCTGCCTACACCGACGCCATCACGCTGACCAAGATTGCCGGTTACAGCACCGGCGCGACGCCCAACCCCGACGGCGGCATCGCCGAGATCGTGCAGTACAACTCCGACAATCACAGCTTCTACGTGGTCAACGGCTCCACCTCGCCGGCCTCGCTGGAGATCGTCCCGCTGCCCTCGACGGGTTACGGTGACACCCCATTGGCACTCACCAAGTCGGCCAGCGTGAACATTGAGTCGCTGCTGGCTGCGAACGCTCCCAGTTTCAGCTACGGAGACCTCACCTCGGTGGCCATCGACACCGTGAAGAACCGGGTCTATGCCGCGATCCAGGAAGCCGCCTTCGACAAGGCGGGCTTGATCGTCGTGCTCGACTACGACGGTGGCTACATCACTTCCTACACTGCCGGCGTCCAGCCGGACATGGTGACGGTGGCTCCCGGCGGGCGCTATGTCATCAGCGCCGATGAAGGCGAACCCCGTGACGCCACGGTGGCCAACGACCCGGCCGGCACGGTGACGGTGATCGACACCACGACGAAAAAGGTCACTCATGTCGGGTTCGCCGACACCTCCAAGATCGACGACCTGGCGCACATTCGGGGGGTGGAGCGGGATCCGTCGACCAACCTGATGCTGCCGCGCGCCAAGGCTGCGGCAGTCACTGACTTCGAGCCCGAATACGTGNNGAGCCGGGCCTATGTAACGCTGCAGGAGAACAATGCGGTGGCCACCGTGGATCTGCCCAGCGCATCGCTGGTCTCGGTCACCGGCCTGGGTGCCAAGGATGTTCGTACCGCTGGAAACGAGGCCGATCTGCTGCGCGACGGAAAGATCGACATCGACGGCTACGCGGCCAAGATGCTGTACATGCCTGATGGCATAGCCAGTTACGCCACCGGCGGCAAGACCTACCTGCTGACGGCCAATGAGGGCGATGTTGCGGAGTACATCGACAACAGCATTCCGGTGAACGAGATCGCGCCCTACCTGAGTGACCCGACGGCGAAGAGCTTCTGGGAGGGCATCACCAGCAACCCCGGTGATGTCGCCGCCGACATGGGCGACCTCAGCGTGCCCTACTTCTACGGCGCTCGGTCCTTCTCGGTGTGGAACGCCGACGGCAGCCAGGTCTTCGACTCCGGAAGCGACATCGAGAAGATCACCGCCGAACGCCTGCCGGACTACTTCAACATCTCCAACGACAAGTACAAGACCTCTGACTTCGACAAGCGCAGCGGCAAGAAGGGGCCGGAGCCGGAGAACGTCGAAGTCGGCACGGTCGGCGACAGGACCTTCGCCTTCGTGGGCCTGGAGCGCATCGGCGGCGTGATGACCTACGACATCACCGACCCCACCAAGCCCACCTTCGCTAGCTACATCAACACCCGGGAGTTCACCAGCGATCTGGGCGGCGACAACAGCCCCGAGGGTCTGGATTTCGTCCCGGCTCAGCAAAGCCCCACCGGCAAGGCGTTGCTGTTGGCCAGCTTCGAGGTCGGCGGCACGGTCGCGGCCTACGAGGTCGGCGCCGATCCGCGGACGAGCTCGTCGGTGTCGGTGACCTCGGCCCGGTCGAGCTACGGCCATGCCGCCCGGGTGACGGTGACCGCGACTTCTGGCGGCACGAGCGCCACCGGGAAGGTGGGCATCGTGGTGGACGGACGCGCCGTGACCACCGCCACTCTGGTGGCCGGGCGAGCCACCGTGAGCCTGCCCAAGAAACTGTCAGCGGGACGGCACACCATTGAGGCTCGTTACGCGGGCACGCAGTTCAGCTTGCCGGCGACGGCCACCGGTTCGGTGGTGGTCGCCAAGGCCAAGACCCGCACCTCGCTGACGCTCAACTGGAGCATCATCAAGAAGTCGAACGCGGCGAAGGCGACGGTGCGGGTGAATGTGTTGGGCCTGTCGGAGAAGGCAACCGGCAAGGTTGCGTTCTTCCGTAATGGCACCCTCGTCGCCACCGCTCGACTCAAGAACGGCAAGGCGGTCGGCGTGCGGATCCCGGTCGGGACGCATCGCGGAGTCGTCACGATCCGGGCGCGTTACCAGGGTTCGAAGAACCTGGCAGCGGACACGTCGCGCGCTGTGCGACTGCGGGTGGTCTGATCTCGCCGCCAGGATCAGCCCGCCTGGTCAATTCTTCAGGCCCCACGAGGGTCCCACCGTTCCGGTGGGGCGCCTCGTGGGGCCTTCGCCATCTCTGTGCGCCTCGGTAGCCGGATAGGGAGGGGCCGACACGCGAAGGGCGAGCGCGATTTGCTTCCCAGCATTCCTACCGCTGTAATAGGACATGTCGGTAATAAAGGAGTGGGTGTGAGCAACAAGTACTTTCGGATGATGGCCGCCGCGGTTGCGTCGGCGATGGTGGCCACCGTGGGCCTGACTGGATGCGCTGGGGGAGGCCAGTCAGGCCCGGGGGCCGCCACCACAGTGAAACTGGGCTACTTCCCGAACCTGACCCACGCGCCAGCGCTGGTAGGGGTGGCCAAGGGCTACTTCGCCCAACAACTCGGTGATTCGGCCTCATTGGAGACCGTCACCTTCAATGCCGGTCCGGCGGCCATCGAGGCCCTCAATGCAGGTTCGGTGGACATCGCCTTCGTCGGGCCCAACCCCACCATCACCGGCTACGCCCAATCCAAAGGCCAGGCGCTGCGAGTCATCGCCGGTGCGGCGGCCAACGGTGCCTCACTGGTGGTCTCCAAGGACATCACCTCGCCCGATCAGCTGGTCGGCAAGAAGCTTGCCAGCCCGCAATTGGGCAACACCCAAGACGTCGCGCTGCGCTACTGGTTGAAGGACCAAGGCCTCAGTGCGGATACCGAAGGCGGCGGTCAGGTGAGCATCCTGCCGCAGTCCAATGCCACCGCCCTGCAGTCCTTCTCCACCGGTGACATCGACGGTGCCTGGGTGCCCGAGCCCTGGGCGTCCCGGTTGGTGCTCGAAGGTGGTGGACATGTCCTGGTCGACGAGGCCGACCTGTGGCCCAACAAGCAATTCGTCGTGACCAACGTGATCGTGCGCACCCAGTTCCTGGCTGAGCACCCCGACCTGGTCAAAGACGTGCTGGCCGGCCTACTGGACTCGCTGGACTACATCCAGGACAACCCTGAGGACGCCAAGAAGGCCGTCAACTCCTCCATCAAGGACCTCACCGGTAGTGAGATGAGCACCGAAGTCATGGATAGCGCCTGGCAGAACGTGACCTTCACCTACGATCCGCTGGCCAGCACGCTGCGCACGGGTGCCGACCACGCGGTGGCCGTTGGTCTGTTGGAGAAGCCGGACCTGGCCGGGTTGTACTCACTGGACACTCTCAACTCGCTGCTGACCGAACGCGGCAAGACTGCGGTGAGTGACCAATGAGCCAGCCGTCCCTGACGGTCACCGGCGTCACCAAGTCGTTCACCGACACCGCACGCCCGGTCACCGCACTCACCGAGGTGAATCTGGAGGTCGCCGACGGAGAGTTCGTGTGTCTGCTGGGCCGGTCCGGGTGTGGCAAGAGCACTCTGCTATCGATGATCGCAGGCCTGGCCAGGCCTAGTTCGGGACGCATCGACACCCACGGAAACCGCGTCGGCATGATGTTCCAAGACGCCAACCTGTTTCCGTGGCTGACCGTGCGAGGCAATATCGAACTGGCGCTGCGTCTTTCGGGTGTGCCCAAGGCGCAATGGCCGGCTCGTGTTGCCGAACTGCTGGAGATGGTTCAGCTTCCGCAGGCCGCAGCTCAACGTCCGCATCAGCTCTCCGGTGGAATGCGGCAGCGGGTCGCCTTGGCCCGCGCGTTGGCTCAGGACTGTCGCATTCTGCTCATGGACGAACCGTTCGCCGCGTTGGATGCGCTCACCCGCGACGCGTTGCACGACGAGGTCGAACGGGTCTGGGCCGAGCGGGGCATCACGGTGATCTTCGTCACCCACAATGTGCGTGAAGCCGCCCGGCTCAGCGACCGCGTGGTGGTGATGAGCCCGTCTCCGGGACGCATCGTCGACCAGGTCGAGATCGGCCTGCCGCGACCCCGCCGCATGGAGGATGCCGCCGTGGCCGAACAGTCCGGACGGCTGCGTGAGCTGATGGACCACCACGACCATGTCACCGCTGCGCAGGTGTTGGCCTCATGACGGCGCTCGCCACCAAAGCCGTGACCGAGTCGGAGAGCTACCGGCCGCGTACTCGACGCCTGTGGGATCGGGTTTGGCCGGGGCTGCTCGCCCTGGTCCTGGTGATCGGGGCCTGGCAGTTGCTGTACTGGTCGGCGTGGAAGCCCGACTACGTGCTGCCGTCGCCGGCCGAGGTCGGCGCCGACCTCGTCGGCTTCCTCGGCACCGCGAAGTTCTGGCTGGCCTTGGGCAACACCCTCACCCGCGCGGTGATCGGATTCGGGCTGGCGCTGCTGATCGGAACCGCGCTCGGGGTCGCGGTATCGGCCTCCAAGGTGCTGCGAGCAGCCATCGGATCGGCCCTCACCGGGCTGCAGACCATGCCATCGATTGCCTGGTTCCCGTTTGCGATCCTGATCTTCGGGCTCGGCGAGGAGGCCATCACCTTCGTCGTCGTGTTGGGTGCCGCTCCATCCATCGCCAATGGGTTGATCTCGGGAATCGACGAGGTGCCGCCTCCCCTGCTGCGCACCGCGAAAGTTCTCGGAGCCCGCGGCGCGACGCTGTACCGCTATGTGATCCTGCCTGCGGCGCTGCCCACCTATGTGGCCGGACTGAAACAGGGCTGGGCCTTCGCCTGGCGATCCCTGATGGCCGGCGAACTACTGGTGATCATCGCCAGCAAACCGTCACTGGGAGTGCAACTGCAGTACTTCAGGGAGTTCGCCAATGCCTCATCCCTCATCGCTACGATGGTCGTCGTTCTCGCCTTGGGGATGATCTTCGATGCGCTGTTCAGCAAGCTCGCTGAGAGCGTGCGCAAGACTCGGGGGCTGAGCGCCAGTAGGCTGTGAGGAACCTGTCCAAGGAGGGCGAATGCAGATCACGGCGCGATCCGACTACGCGATTCGGGCCGCCGTGGAGCTCGCAATCGATCCGGAGCGGGCCCGCTCGGGTAACGATCTGGCCCGTGCGCAGGAGCTGCCGGGAAAGTTCCTGGAAGCGATTCTGCGCGATCTCACCCGCGCCGGCCTGGTGACCTCGCAACGCGGATCCGCCGGCGGCTATCGGCTGGCCCGGCCCGCCGCCGACATCAATTTGGCCGAGATTATGCGGGCCGTGGACGGGCCGCTCGCCGCAGTGCGAGGCGTGCCGCCCGAAACCGTCAGCTACGCCGGACCGGCTGAGGCCTTGACCCAGGTGTGGGTCGCCGTACGTGCGGCGGTACGCACGGTGTTGGAGGACACCACCTTGGCCGATCTCGCCGCCGGGGACCTCCCCGCTCAGGTCCGAAGCCTCATCGCCGACGATGAGGCATGGCGTCGGCGCTGACCCGGGCAGGGGTCACGGCTTGGTAGCGGTGAGTGTGAAGGTGGCCGGGAGTCGCTCAGGGCGGTCGATCAGGCGCCACTCACCGGTAGCGGCATCGAGGGTCATCTGACCGGGAAACGCCTCCCACGCAGTGCTGTCGTGTTCGACGAAACTGGTCAGGTGCAGGCCGGCGTCCATCACGGCGG
>DMIX01000072.1 GCA_003451975.1 Propionibacteriaceae bacterium | reverse complement strand
CGATCCGGCCGACTCCGCCGACATCCTCGAGAAACTGGGCGACCAGCAGGCCGCACGACTGATCGAAGAGCTACCGACCGACTCGGTCATCCGCATCGTCGACGAAATGCAGACGGACGAGGCGGCCGACCTGCTCGGCGACATCCATCCCAGCCAGGCGCAGGCGGTTCTCGACGGGCTCGAAGCGCCGCACGAGGTCCGTCCCTTGCTTCTGCATCCGGATGACACCGCCGGCGGCCTCATGTCGTCCCGGTTCCTGGCTCTGCCCGGCGGCATGACCGCAGCGCAGGCCATCCAGGCCATCCGTGATTGGAACCCGGAGACGGGACACCTCGTGAACCTCTTCGTCGTCGACGAAGCCCGCAGGCTGCGCGGCATTGTGAGCATCCGGCAGCTCATCCTCGCCCCCTCTCAGACGCTCCTTCAGGACATCATGCGCACCGATGTCATCTCCGTACCCCCGAGCGTGGATCAGGAGCATTGCGCGCACTTGATGTCGCGCTACGACCTGCTCGAGCTCCCCGTCGTCGACGCCGACGACATCCTTCTCGGTGTCATCACCGTGGACGACATGGTGGATGTCCTCGTCGACGAGGCGACCGAGGATATCCAGCGCCTGGGCGGCGCACAATCGCTGGAAGGTTCCTACCTGGACACGCCGGTACTGACTGTCGCGCGGAAACGCGTCGGCTGGCTGTTCATTCTGTTCGTCACCGAGAGCCTCACCGGCACCGTCCTGCGTCACTTCGAGAGCGAACTGCACACCGTCGTCGCGCTGTCCTTTTTTATCCCGCTGTTGATCGGCACCGGCGGTAACGCCGGTTCGCAGACAACCAGCACGATCATCCGCGCCCTCGCGGTCGGCGATATCAATCTGGGAGATGCCACCCGCGCATTTTGGCACGAGATGCGTACCGGGCTGCTGCTGGGCTTGGGGATGGCGGTCATTGCTTACATCCGTGCGTTGATCTGGGGTTCCACACCCGCTCTGGCTGTCACTGTGTCGCTGGCTGTCGCCGCGATCGTCGTGTGGGCCAACGCATTGGGTTCGATCCTGCCACTGCTCGCGCAACGTTTGCGCGTCGACCCGGCGATCGTATCCGGGCCGGTCATGAGCACGTTGGTGGATGCCACTGGCTTGTTTATCTATTTTTCTATCGCCAAAATCGTCCTGGGATTGTAGGGATCGATCTCAAGCACCTGGAAGCCGTAAGCGTTCACCACCGTTGTCGATCCATATTGCGTCACGCGGCGGTCGTTTGGATTGTACAGGTGGATGTGCCCGTGGATCAGGTAGCGGGGCCGGTAGCGGCGCATGAAGTGCAAAAAGCTCTTGAAGCCGGTGTGGCACAGGTCTTCGCCATCGTGAATGCCGTAGGGCGGCGCGTGCGTGATCAGAATGTTGAGATACCGTCCCTGGACCAGCCGGTTCAGCCACAACCGCGGCGCCATCCGCCACATCTTCCGCCGCATTTGCCACTCCGTATACTGGTAACGGCCCTGTGGCGTGTAGCGTAGCGATCCCTCCAGCCCGCCGACGGCGAGGCCGTTCACGCGCACCACGCGCTCGTCTACGCTCTCACATCCGCCCGGTTCGCGCTTCTCCTCGCCCGAATAGCTCGTTTCCACCTCAGGGGTGTGATTCCCGTTGACGTACAGAAGCGGCACGCGCAGCAGCGTCACGACGTATTCCAGGTAATACAGCGGCAGATCGCCGCAGCTCAACACCAGATCGACGTCACCGAACCGGTCCGCCACCGCCGGGCTGTATATGCGCTGATCCACTTGATCGCTGATCGCCAGGATCTTCACCAGCCTGCTCCCTTGCCGCCTCTCTGCGCGCCTCGACACACCGAGGCTACGGGGCCACCAAGCCCGATTCATCGCCGCGCGGCCCTCCCTCCCACTCAGCATACTACGACACGTAATTTACGTCAATCTCTCGCTTTTCCACCGAGTTGCACAAAACACAGTCCATGCTATGATAGAGGGGATGAAAGACATAACAGGATCGGGAAAGAGACAGGAGTCGGGAGCATGAGCCAACACAGCTTATATACGGCCGTGGAGGACTTCCGGCGTGCCCGCCGGCGGGCATCGCTGCAACACATCATGTCCCGCCTGACCGGTCGCTCGGATGAACTCCTGTCCTATGAAGACGCGCGCCGTAAATTACGCGGCATGGAAAGCGCGAACCAGCATCTGGAAGAGGTCCCTCTTGATGCCATTGTCGGTACGGTAGGCCGTTATTCCGATTTCAACCGTAGCTTCCTGCCACGCCGCGATATCAACGAGCAGCGTTGGGCCAGGGTAAAGCTGCAAATGACCGACCTTGCCGGCGTTCCACCTATTGAGGTCTACAGGATCGGCCAGGCCTATTTTGTCAAGGACGGCCACCACCGCGTCTCGGTTGCACGCCAACTGGGCACGGAATACATCGAGGCTTACGTAACCGATGTCCACACCAAAGTCCCGCTCTCCCGCGACGTCCGCCCTGACGATCTGATCCTCAAAGCCGAATATGCCGCCTTCCTCGCCGAAACCGGCATCGATGAATTACGCCCAGGAGCAGACCTTACCGTGACTGTCCCTGGACAATATCGGCTGCTGAAAGAGCACATCGCCGTCCATCGCTACTTCATGGGGCTCGACCAAAAGCGCGACATACCCTATGCCAAAGCCGTCACGCACTGGTACGACGAGGTCTACATTCCGGTCGTGCGCGCGATCCGCGAACGCGGCATCCTGCGCGATTTCCCGGACCGCACAGAGACCGACCTCTACCTGTGGATCTCGGAGCATCGCGCCGCACTGGAGCACGAGCTTGGTTGGCAGATCGAGCCAGCCGACGCCGCCACCGACCTGGCCGCCCGCTCCGGACGCACGTTGCGCCGCGTGATCGCCCGCATCACCGATCGCGTGATGTCCCTCGCGACGCCCGACGAGCTCGCCGACGGCCCATCGCCCGGCACGTGGCGCCGCGAGCACTTGCCCGCCCATCGCGCCGAGCGCCTGTTCCTCGACATCCTCGTGCCTATCGGCAGCGAGCGTGCCGGCTGGTCCGCACTGGACCAGGCACTGGAAATGGCCCGCCGTGAAGGCGGCAGCCTGCACGGCCTGCACGTCGTTCGTTCCGTGGCTGCACAGGATAGTCCTGCAACCCAAGCCATCAAGGACGAATTCGACCGCCGCTGTGCCGCCGCCGGCATCCCCGGCAGCCTCACCGTCGAGACCGGTCGCATCTCCTACCGCATCTGTGAACAGGCCCGCTGGGCCGATCTCGTCGTCACCAACCTGGCTTACCCACCACCGCCTCGCTGGCTCGCTCGCCTCGGCTCCGGGTTCCGGACCATGGTCCGGCGTTGCCCCCGGCCCGTGCTCGCCGTGCCGGGCACCTGTTCCTCCATGTCACGCGCCCTGCTCGCCTACGACGGCAGCCCTAAAGCCGAAGAAGCCCTGTTTGTTGCGACCTACCTGGCAGGCCACTGGGCCACCCCGCTTGTCGTCGTCACCGTGCCAGAGCATGGCCGCACCACGTCGACCACCTGCACGCGCGCTGAGCGTTATCTGCAGGACCACGGCGTCCAGGCCACCTTTGTTTCACAGACCGGAAACGTCGCCGAGGTTATCCTGCACACGGCGGAAGAACAGCACTGCGATTTGCTCATCATGGGCGGCTACGGTTTCACACCTCTGCTCGAAGCGATGCTCGGCAGCTCCGTCGATCAGGTCTTACGCGAAAGCCATCAGCCGATCCTCATCTGCCGCTGAATCGAACTCCCCGCTCCCAGACTTGGGCGAGGGGCCGGGGGAGAGGGCCATCCCGCCGCTCAACCGTCCGCCTCGCCGGGAGAGAGAGGCCTCTCTCTCCGCTCAACCGCCTCCCTCACCAACGTGCGGCTCCACCAGACCGGTCCGCACTGCGTAAACCGCGGCCTGGATGCGGTTGCGCAGGTGCAGCTTCTCCAGGATATTGCGCAGATGGATCTTCACCGTGTTCTCAGTGATGTCGAGCTTCTCAGCGATCTCACGGTTGTTAGCGCCCGTGACCAGCAGCTCCAGGACCTCGGTCTCGCGCGGCGTCAGCTCCTCCTGCAATCCCGACTCAGGCGTCGCCGTGGTTTCCGGATTGCGGAACTCGCGCAGCAGTTTGGCCGCCAACACACCGGATATCGGCGATTCGCCACGGCGGATACCCTCGAGCATCGCGAACAACTGTGGCGGGTCCATGTTCTTCAGCAGATAGCCTTCCGCGCCTCGTTTGATCGCACTGAACAAATGCTCTTCGGTGTCGGAAACGGTCAACATGATGATGTGCACGTCCGTCCGCTCACGCTTGATCGCCTCCGTTGCTTGCAGTCCGTTGCAGCGCGGCATCTCGATATCCATCAAAATCACGTCCGGTGACAGCGCCCGTGTCATCTCGATCCCCTGCTGCCCATCCTCCGCCTGTCCCACGA
>DMIX01000244.1 GCA_003451975.1 Propionibacteriaceae bacterium | reverse complement strand
AGCAGCACCACCGGGGTGAGGATCGCCCACTGGGTGGATTCGGAGAAGCTCCGTTGGTTCATGGCTGAGGCAGCCTCGCTTTGACATAGACGGTGATCGCGGCGCCGACTGTCACCGCGATGCCCACGACCACCCCGGTGAGGATCGCGATTTCGGTGGACTGGGACAGGCCGCGCTGATCGTGGACCGGCCGCGGCGACAGCAGCGTTCCGAGCAGAAGGTGGAGAAGCCTCATCGGTGTTCCTTTCTCACCCGGCCATCAGCCGGAGCAGGGGTGGTACCAGGAAGAAGCCGGCGAAGACCAGCGCCGGCACCACCATGAAGAAGGTCATGCGTTCGCTGATTTCGGCGGCGGCGAGTTTGGCGTTGGTGAGGTGGGCATCGCGCAGTTCGCTCACTCGTGCCTGCAAGGCGGACGCCAGCGAGGCGCCCGACTCGTCCAGACTCATCACGTCGGCAATGTCGTTCAGGGCAGGCAGCCCCAGCTCTCGGCTGAGTTGGCGTAGATCGGCGTAGGGAGCACGCTGCTCGAGACGCGCGCGTTCCAGGGTTTCTCGAATGAGGCTGAACACAGTGATGTCGCTGACCGACGCAGCCGCCCGTAGTGATTGCGAGCCGGATTGGTTGGCGAGGCGTTCCAGCATCACCAGGTCGAAGTAGGTCAGCAAGGCTTCAGTGGCGTCCTCGGTGATGTCGTGGTCGGCGGCGCTCAACAGCCNNCCGCCACCACCGCGAAACCGGCGTCGATGATCCAACCGCCGAGCGCTGCCACGAGCAGCGGTGCGAGGAGCCCGACGGCGGCGCCGAAGGCTTTGAGGGTGTATTGGTGCTCGATGCTGCGTCCGGTCAGACGAAGCAGCCGCTGGTGCTGTTCAGAAACCGGGCGGCGCAGTGTGGTGTTCAGCCAGGAGCCGAGACGGTCAGCCCCTGGCTGCGGGACCGGACGTATCAACCGTCCGTCCAACAGGTCTAAGGCGTCACCGAGTCGGGGATCGACCGGGGCCAGGGTGCCGTGCAGGATCGCCCACACTCCGAAGGCGCCCAGGGCTCCGAAGGTTGTCGCTAGGAGCAGCGCGTTCATGTGGACCTCCGCAGAATGCGCTGTCGTGGTCGCGGCAGGGTCATGCGGCGAAGGAATAGCAGGGAGCCCAGATAGGCGCTCACCAGCACGGCGAGCAGTAGCTGGCCTAGTGGGCTCCCGAAAGGTGCGAAGAAATCGCCGCTGAAGATCAGCGCCAACCCCAGCACCACCACGGTGATGACGGTGACCTGCCGCACCACGAATCGCGGCTTGGCGCGTTCGGTGCTGATCTCGCGCAGCGCCCGGATGCGGTCCGCGAGGTTGTCGGCCAGCGCGGCGAGAGTGGCACGGGCACCGGTACCGCCGCGTTGAGCAGCCAAGGCCAAGGCGGCCAACACGGCGTCGGCATCAGCGCTGTCTAGGTCGTCGGCCATGGCCAGTAGGGCGCCGTCGACACTCCAGCGGTCGTCCAGCCGGGCCACCAACAGCGTCAGGTGTGGAGCCAACAGTGGCGGTGCCTGTCGCACCGACGTTCGAATGGCGTCGGAGATGGATCGTCCGGTGGCGAGCAGGGAGCCCACGACACGCAGCCAGCGATCGATGGCTTGAAGTAGGTCAAGTTCCCGGTTGGGCGGTGCAGCGAGCAGCAGCGGCAGCACACCGGCCACTGCCGGCACGATGACGACCAGCAGCCACCAGCCGCTGATCGCCGCAGCCAGGACCCCGGCTATCACCGAGCCGATCAGCTGCAGTGTCCGGCGACGCGTACGGATATCCACAGGGATTTTCCACAGGTGTGTGGACAACCTGGGGATTGTCGCCTTTGTACTGTTGAAACCCACGAACAAAGCCATCAGTCCCACTGTGAACAAAGCCCCGCTCGCCGCCGCCAGCGCCATCATGACCGACCCTCCACACGCCGCCCCGAGGACAGATAGGGCCCGAGTTCAGCGAGCAGTGCGGCATCGGGATTGAATTCGTAGCCTCCCCACGAATCGCTGCGGTAACACAGATGCGTGACGGGCCGTCCGGACTCCATGGCGCCGGTGAGTTGACGAATTTCGGCGATCTGGCGAGTGCGCACTCCCCCGCGCCAGGTGTCGTCTATCAACCGCACATGAACTAGCAGATGCAGGTGGTGGGCAATCTGACGGTAGGCCTCTTCCATGCCCAACACCCCGCCGTGGGCGACGCGGGAGGCCAGGCGGTCGATGGTGGAGGCCGCGGAATGCGAATGCGTCGTCGACAAGGTGCCGGCCCCTGAGGTCATCGCTTCGAACATGGCCCCGGCCTCGTTGCCACGGACCTCGCCGACAACCAGTCGGGAGAGGTTCTGGCGCAGTGCTTCGGGAATCAGGTCGGCGACGGTGTACTCGCCCAGGCGCCGTCCACCGACGATCTCGCCCATCCCGACGCGAGATTGCAGCGCGAGCATGTTGCGCCGTTTCTGCTGCAGATGGGTGAGGAGCTCGTAGTCGGTCTCCAAAGTGCCGAAGCGTTCGTTAGCCGGGATCGCATCGATCAGAGCCCGCAACAAGGTGGTCTTGCCGGCACCTTGATCGCCGGAGATGACTACCGACTTGCGGGCCAGCACACTGGCGCGAAGAAAGTCAGCAACCTCGCTGGGCATCAGGCCGCCGTCGGCCAACTCGGCCAAGGTGATGTCGGTGAGGGTGTGTTGACGGATCGTGATGCTGGGCCGATAGCTCAGCCCGAAGCCGATGGCATGCAGTCGAAAGCGATCCCCCAGCGCGAGAGTCAGCATCGGGTGGGTGTCGTCGAAGGGTCGTGCCGGGCTGACTGATTCGCCGAGGAAGCGGATCGCTTCGACGAGTTCTTCGTCGCTGTCGGCCACTGGGGGACGGGTTTCGCGGTGCCCGTCGCCGTATTGGACGACGACGGAGTCGAAGCCGTGGATCTCGATGTTCTCCGCGTCGGGGATTTCGAACAGTGGTTGCAGGCGTCCATAGCCGAAGATGGCGTTTTCCACTGCACGGGCGCAGGCGGCTTCGACTTCGACTGGCCACAGTGCCTGGCCGGTGCTGCTGAGGGTTTCGACGTGATCGCGCACCACGCGGCGAATGATCGAGCGTCCCAGCAGGCGGCGGTCTTCGGGGGTGAGTGGGTCGCCGTCGGCGGCGGCCTGGCTGATCAGTTCGGAGGTTTTGCGTCGCAGCATCACCACCAGTTGCCAATCCAGGTCGGGATCGGCGCCGGTGCTGGCCGTCACCTGGGCTCTGCTGTGTTCGGGTTGGAAGGTGGGCGATTCCGAGAGCAGGTCGATGGCGGCCAGACGGTTCACGACCGGATTCCGATCAGAGCCCGACGTCGGGTGTGGCGGTCGGCGAGCGTGGTGGCCAGGGACACCACGTCTTGGCGGTACAGCTCAGGGGTGCGGCGGCGACGCGGGTCGGCACCAAAGGCGTAGCGCTCGACTTCTGTGGGCTGCCAGGACAGGTGGCCCCAGATCGGCACATCGAACCGCTTGCGGATCTCCGGGGCGCCGTAGGGACGCCCGGGGCCGACCAACACCAGACCCACCCGCTCAACACCGGCAGCCTCCTGCACCTGCGGCAGGTAGAGCCGCAGCGCGGCCAGATCGGGCAGGGTGGTGCGCGTCACCACCGCCACGGTGCTGCTGGCGGCGATCAGCGGGGCAGGTAGACCGCTGGTGCCGATGCGTCCGGCATCGACGTAGATCGGCCGGGAGTCGGCCTCGAGCACGTCGGCGAGTTCGGGCCACACCGGGTTGAACAGCGACACCATCCCCGGATGGGCGAAACCGGGCAGGAAGTGGCTGTGTTCGCCCAGTGGCAGCAGCATCGATTCCCATGCTGTGACCAGCGGGCGATGCTCGCGGTGTGCCTGCAACAGGCCACCTAATCCGCAGCCCTGCGGGTCGGTGCCCCGTAGATAGCCGGCGAGTACCGCCTGGTTGGGTTCGCGGTTGGCGTCGACCAGCACTGACGGCTCGGTGGAGTTCAGGGCCAAGGCGACGGCCAAGGTGGTGACTCCCGGGGAGCGGGCGGCGCTGGTCAGCAGAAAGAGGCTCATTTTGGTGCCTGTGGGAGTTGGAGGATGGCGAGTTGGTTGGCGGCGGCGAGTTGGGCTACGCGTTCGCCATCGGCGGTGGCGACGGTCACATCGAGCAGGGCCGCGCCGTCGGATTGCAGTTGCGGAACCGAGGCGACCACGGCCACGACGCTCCCTCCCGACGGTGGGGCGCCGCTGTCGCCGGCGACGGGAACCAGCCGTACGCCGGTTCCGGGAAGCAGAGTTTGGGTTGGGAGCCGTCCGGGATCGAGCCGAAGCCCGACCCGGACGGCCCCGGCGGCAATCACCGGATCCCCTACCGAGCGCGGATTGAGCAAGCCGCCTTCGGTCAGATCAGTGAGTGCCGTCTTGCCGATGATGTTCTCCAGATCCCCCGCGGGCACCACATCCACACCTATGGGCGCTGCCACTGAAGTGATTTTCACATCATCGGAAGTAATGACTTCATCGCGATAGACAGTGTGATTGATGGCCACCACCGAGATCGCATTACTGGTATTGGCATAGAGCAAGGCCGCACCCAGACCACCGAGGCACACTGACAGCGCGCCAGCCGCGATCCAGCGCAGGTTCCGCCTGCTCCGAACCGTAGTGGGGGTGGTGTCGACCATGGTTCTCTTCCTGGCCGCGCGCCGTGGCCAGCCGGGGTTAGCGGGCCATCAGCAAGCGGTTTTGCCTGATGCTAGAACAGCCTTGAAGCTAATTGCTAATTCCGTACCTCAATCTGTGGACAACCCCAAATTCGAATTCCGCGCCCCAATTGAATCGACAAAATGACATCCAACAAGGCGATTTGCTGGAGAATCGGCCGGCCGCTGCAAGCGGCACGTCCGTCGCCGATCACCGACAGATTCGACTGTGGGCGACGCCTTCCTGCAGATTCCGTAGTGCTCGCTCGCACGCGGCTCGAGAACGTCCTCGCCTGGTATCGAGCTCCGTGTTCGACAACGGCAGATGTCCAAGTGGGCAGTGTGTTATGCCCAAGCGGGCAATTCTTGCTCCGGTATCTAGCCAGGAGGCTCACCCGTAGGATTTCCTACGGCTGTGAATTGGACGATGATCTGCCCCCACCAGGGTCTTTCGGTCCTTCGGATTCTGATCTCGGCTGTGCCGCTTGTTCTCATAGCGCGAGGCGGCGTCTTCTCGTGGTCGGGAGGATGCCGACCGTCCGGGGTCCTTGTGTCTTCCCTCTCGGGTCTGGTTCAGACCACTCACTCATGGTGCTCTGCCAGTTCGGTTGCGCAATGGACCACCGCTCTCTTCCATCCGAACCTCGCACAGGTAGGGGCTTGGAATGTCTGTCGTCCGAATCAGTCGTCTGTTCTTGGCTGGACTCCTCACCGTGAGTCTTGCCTTCGGCCAAAACGAGATCGTTGCTCAAGCAGAGCCGGTCGCGCCGACGCCGGCACCTGCCCCCGTTGAGAAGTCGACCGAACTGAGCGATTCCGATCTTGAGCCGACTGGTTCAGGTTTGGTTCGCCCCGACTGGGTTTCCGCTGGCA
>DMIX01000396.1 GCA_003451975.1 Propionibacteriaceae bacterium | reverse complement strand
AGCACTTCCTTGTAACCCAGCTCCGCAGCGGCGGCCTTCGCGCCTTCCCACACGGCCAACCAGAACGTCGAGTTGGTCGTCTTCGGAATCCACACCAATGTCCGGTTCGCATTCTCAGGGTCCGGACCCTGTGCGGTGGCGGTTGGAACCCCCATCAATGGGAGAACCATGACCAACACCAGCAGTACCGCCAAGTATTTCTGGAGACCAGTCCTTCTCATTTCTATCCCTCCTCTAAAATCGTCAAAGCTGCATACCCGACAACCAACGTTCGCCTGGTTTTTTCGCCCGGCCTTCACCCCCCTTCTGCCCAGACGGACTGCCATAGTGGAGCCCGGTGTTTCAGCGACCTGCGATTGCCAACCGTATGTAGTTGCGTATTTGTTCACTCCCTGCGGCCACGGCGCACCTGGTCCGCGAAGACAGCGAGAATGAGGATGATGCCGATCGCGACCTGCTGCCAGAAGGCATAGATGTTCATGATGTTCAGACCGTTGCGCAGGCTGGCGATGATCAGCGCCCCGATCAGCGTGCCGACGATGGTCCCCTCGCCACCCAGCAGGCTGGTCCCGCCGAGCACCACCGCGGCAATCGAATCCAGCTCGTAGCCACTGCCGCCGGCCGGCTGCCCACTGCCGATGCGTGACATCTCGGTGAGGCCGGCCATCGCTGCGGTCAGACCAGAGATCGTGTAGATAATGATGATATATTTGGAGATGTTGATACCCGACAGCAACGTCGCCTTCGGATTACTGCCGATGGCGTAGGTGTAGCGGCCGAGACGCGTACGCGTCAGGATGATGAAGCAGATGATGTACAGGATGATCGTCGAGATCGTCGGCACGGGGATGCCAAGGATGTAACCCTGCCCCAGGAAGTCCGCACCCTCAGCCAGTCGGAAGCGCGGGACACCGCCGGTGACGATCAACGCCAAACCGCGCGCGATGCCCATCATGCCGAGCGTCGCGACGAACGGCGGTACGCGCAACTTGCCGATGATCAGACCGTTCGCCAGGCCGCACAGCCCGCCGACCAATAGACCGACCAACAGCCCGACGAGGAGTCCGGCCACGCCCATCCCGGACATCTCCTCCATCGCAATCGCCGACGTCACGGTGACCAGCGCGAGTACCGAGCCGACGCCCAGGTCGATACCGGCGGTGAGGATGACAAACGTTTGCCCGGCGCCCAGCATGCAGAACACGGCAGCCTGGATGCTGATCTGTAGCAGATTGTGCTTCGTCAGGAAATATGGCGAGAGCTGCGAGAACCCAAACAGCATGATCAGCAAGAGAATGAGCATGAAAACGGTCTGGTTGGACACGATCCGCCTGGCGGTCGATCCTACCTTCTGAAGCACGCTATCTTGCGCCCCGGCCGGCGCTCCGCTGCCGGAATCCGGCATGGATGACTGAGAAATCATACGTATAATGTCTCCTTTCGCATCTTCGTCTGTGTGGCGTCGCTTACTTGACTCCCGCCGCGTATTCCATGATGTGTTCCTGCGTGGCCTCGCTGTGCGGAACTTCTGCCACGATCCTGCCTTCGCGCATCACCAGGATGCGATCGCTCATGCGCAGGACCTCCGGCAAATCGGAGGAGATCAGCACTACCGCCCCGCCCTGCTCGCGAGTGAATTCGAGCATCAGCCGGTGGACTTCCTCCTTGGCACCCACATCGATGCCTTGCGTCGGCTCGTCCAGGAACAGCACCTTGCTCTTCGCCATCAACCACTTCGCCAAGACGACTTTCTGCTGGTTGCCGCCACTGAGATAGCGGATGATCTGATCCTGGCTCGGAGTCTGCACATCGAGCTCCTTGATATAGTTATCGGCCGTCCGGCGCTCCGCCCCCAGATCGAGCAGCGGGCCGAAGCGTTCGTAGTTCTCCAGGGAAGCCAGCGTCATGTTGTGCGCGACAGACAACGCCAGCGCCAACCCCGAGCCGAGCCGGTCCTCGGTCAGAAAGCCAAGCCCGTGCTTCACCGCCTGTTGCGGCGAGCGAATCACGGCGCGCTTGCCCTCGACGTAGATCTCGCCGCTGTCCAGCGAATCGACACCGAACACCGCCCGCGCGACTTCCGTGCGCCCCGCGCCCACCAGCCCGAAGAACGAGACGATCTCGCCACGGTGTGCCGCGAAGTTGATGTCGTGCAGCACCCCTTCGCGATTCAGGTGTTCGACGCGTAGCAATTCAGCGCCGCCGGTGCTCTGGAAATCGATCGTCGTGAAGGTCATATCCCGACCAACCATCATGCGGATCAGCGTCGGGATCTCCGCATCCTTGACGTGGATCGAGCCGACCTGCTTGCCGTCGCGCAGCACGGTGACCTTGTCCCCGACCCGCTTGACCTCTTCGAGGCGGTGCGAGATGTAGATCAGAGCCACGCCGCGCTGGCGCAGGCTGTCCATGATCTCGAACAGCGTCTCGGTCTCGCGCTCCGTCAGCGCCGAGGTGGGTTCGTCGAGGATCAGGATCTTCGAGTTCAGGCTGAGCGCCTTCGCGATCTCGAGCATTTGCCGCTGCGCCACGCTCAGATCCATCACGCGCTTGTTCAAATCGACCTTGAGGCGGATACGGTTGAGCTCCTCTGCGGCGCGCTCGCGCATTGCTTTGAAATCGATGAAACCCAGCTTCGTTGCTTCACGGCCGAGGAACAGGTTTTCGGCCACGGAAAGGTGCGGCACTTGGTTGAACGTCTGGTAGATAATGGCGATACCCAGCTCCTGGGCGTGGCGCGCATTCTGGATCTCGACCGGCTGGCCTTCGATCCAGATACTCCCTTCGTCGCGCTGATAGGCACCGCTCAGAATCTTCATCAGAGTGGACTTGCCGGCGCCGTT
>DMIX01000020.1 GCA_003451975.1 Propionibacteriaceae bacterium | reverse complement strand
CCTCGGCGCCGATGGTCGAGCCTAGGTGGACGCTGGGACCTTCGCGTCCCATCACCATGCCGGAGCCGATGGCGAGTACACCGCCGATGAATCGCGACGGCAACACGCTGGGACCCGGCAGTTCCTCTTGCTCGCGCCACACGGCCTCGACGTCTTGAATGCCACTGCCGGACGCGCGGGGGCTGAGTCGAGCGAAGACCTGCCCCAAGCTCGCCCCGATCGCCACCATGAGCACCGGAATGAGCCAGCCTGGCCCACCCAAGGTGTGGGACCACTCGGCGAGCACATTGCGCAGCACCGCGGCACGCTCCAGGCACCAGCGGAACGCTCCGCCGACCAGTCCGATACCCACTGCGGCCACCACCGACGCCCCGACGAACACCAATTGCGTTCGTCGCCGGGTCAGCGGGTCGGTGGATGCGCCGAATTTCATCGCCACCCAGCGAGGATAGGCCGAGGCACCGGCTGGGCGCGGCTTTCGCCGGAATTCGAAACCCCGGATTCGATCAACGTCACGCCGAGCCGTGATCGCCGGTCACCGGGTGGATCCGGCGCAGACCTGATTCAGCGCGCCCGGCGAATCAGCGCGAGCCAGGTGGCAACCAGATAGGCCAGGAACCAACCGGCCAGCACGGCCATGTCCATCAGCCAGGTTCGACGATTGTGAACCCACAGTGGGTCTTGGTTTTTCACGGTGGCGCAGTCGACCACTGTGTGCCGGTATTCGGGCTTCTGGGCCTTGGGTTTCGGCAGACCGGCATCTTTGGCTCGATCAGCGGCCTTCTTGTTGGCCTCATCGGTCGCCTCGTCAGCCTTCTTGTTCACTTCGCGGTCCTCGGTAGCCTTCCGCAGTACCTCGGCGTGACAGATGATGGTGGCATTGAGGTCTAACGAGACCGCTTCCGCGGCCATCCCCCACCGCCCGGGCTGCAACCACGAGAACTGGCTCACCCCCGCCGAGATTGCAGGTAGCACGCCGCCCCCCAAAACGAGTTGCAACATCAGAACGATCACCATCAGGGGCATCACCTGCTCCGCGGTGGACACCACGGCTGAAAGCAAGAGGCCCAACACGGCACACGTCCAGGTCATCAGGAAGGATGCCGCCCACAGTTCGGTCCACAGCGACGTGAAAACGCCCTGATCGGGATGTTGGGTGAGTTGTAGAGCCACCGTGATCAGCAATGCGGCCTGCACTGCGCTCACTGCCCCCAGAAGCAACACCTTTGAGGTCAGGTACGCACTCGCCCGCACTCCCACGCTGGCTTCATGCTGAAAGATCACCCGCTCGGTGACCAGCTGGCGCACACTGGGTACCAAGCCCATAGCGACCGAACCGAAGGCCAGAACCACCAGCACTGACCGGGGCTTGGTGACATCGTCGATGGACACCGCCGGCAGTAGCCCTTCTGGCGCGCGCACCAACAGCGTCAAAGCCGCGATGGCAATCGGGAGAGCCACAGTGAACAGCGCCGAATAGGGATCGGTGAGCATCAGGCGAGCTTGCCTGCGCAGCAAAGTGAACGCCTGCGGCAGGAACCAGCGGCGCACGGCTCGGGGTCTTCGACGTCGGGGCGGCGTCAGGACTTCTTCAGCCCGCAACTCCGGCCGTGTGGACGCGAAAAGGTCGGCAGCCTGTACCGGAGAGTCATTGAGGTAGGCGTAGATCGCCGCCCAGGACACCTCACCGAGCTGGCGCGAGAAATGCGGAAGGAGACCGTCAGGAGGCCCAAAGTAGGCCACCCGTCCCCCCGGAGCGAGCAGCAAGACGTTGTCGGCCTTGTTGAGGTTCTCGGTGGAATGGGTGACAACGACGACCGTTCGTCCTTGCGAGCCGGTCCCCGATCCGTGGGCCAATTCGGCCAGCATCTCCATCACTTCCAGATCGAGGTTCGGATCCAATCCGGAGGTCGGCTCGTCGAGGAGGAGCAGGTCAGGCCGAGTAATGAGTTCCATGGCCACACTGACGCGTTTGCGCTGCCCTCCGGACAGATTGTGCACCTTCATCTCAGCCTGTTCCTCCAGGCCCAACTCAGCGATCGCCCAGTCGGTCGCCACCCGACGTTCCGCCCGAGTGGTGTCATCAGTGAATCTCAGGGCGGCGGCGTAACCCAACGCCTGGCGCACGGTGAGTGATCGGTGCACCAAATCCTCCTGGGGCACCATTCCCACCCGACCGGTCAGTGAGCGTGCGAACAACGTCATGTCGAGACCGTCGAACAGCACTTGGCCGTGGGCAGGACGGATCTTGCCAGTGATGGCCTTCAACAGAGTCGACTTTCCTGCCCCGGAAGGACCGATCACGGCCAGCAACGAGCACGCAGGCACGCTGACGGACACATCGTCGAGGAGGAGTTTTCCACCGTGCGCCGAGTGCCGGGCATCGCGAACCCGGTAGCTCAGTTCTGACACCACCAGAGCATCTTTGATATCGCTGTCGTCGGCTTCGACATCATTCATCGGCAACAGTCCGGCTTCGCCGAGTTGGAAGAACGAGTTGCCGAAACTCACCACCGCACCGGGGCCCGCCCGCTCCCGATGGACACATACCCCGTCCACGAAAGTCCCATTGGTGGAACGCAAGTCCTCCACGAGGAAGTCTCCACTCGCCAGCGGCGTCACGATCGCATGGTGTCCACTCACCGTGGGATCGGCCAACACGAGGTCGTTGCCGTCCCTGCGTCCGATCGAGATCATGACCCCCGCCGCGCGGTGGGCGTCGGTCTGCGAGGAGCAGGCCGGGGCTGGTGCGAATTGCTCTGGCACAGCTGCTTCGCCAAGGGTCACTGACGTTGTGGCCTCATCGCGAATTGTGACCACGCGCAGCGGGATTCCCTGCTCCGCATGACCCAGCATCAGTCTCATACCGGGCACGAGATCAAAAGGAACCCCGGAATGTAGTCGGGTGCCATCGAGGTAGGTGCCGTTCTCGGATCCTAAGTCACACCCCATCCAAGCCTGGCCAACACCGGTCAGCACGAGATGCTGATCCGAAATTCGAGTGCTCATAATTGGCAGGTCCGCACCCACGCCGGTGCCGACAACAAACGGCCCCTCGTCGCCGAGGGGAATCACCCGACCGTCCAGTTGCACGGCCAAGCCAGCCATATTGCCGCTCTCCCGAACCGAGACAAGGGCACTACCCAGACGCAATGCCAGCGAGATGCTACTGCCTCAACACCGTCGTTGACATCGGACGTTGGCCAACATTTCACCGTTGGGAGATATGACAATCCAATTCCGACCTCGACAGCGAGGCGTTGTCAATCCGCCGAAGGCGCCGCCTTCTCACAGCAGGGTTGCGACCAAAGGTCCGGCGGTGCGGACAACTACTGTGCATCGCACAGCTGAGTCGTTCGTAACAGCGTTCCGCCAGGACGTTCTCGACACGGCATCGGACGGTCAGCTGGACGCCGAGATATTGAACATCCAGGCGATCCCGTATTTGTCGGTCACCTGACCGTAGACATCTCCCCACACCTGGCTGGCCAGCGCCTGGCCGACAGTCCCACCCTCGGCGAGGGCGTCGAACCATCCGCTGATGGTGTCGAGATCGTCTCCCATGATCGCCAGGGAGATCCGGGACGTACCCCAGTCGGCCTCGCCACCGGGTTGGGCGTCCGCGGCGGAGAAGGCGAAGCTACCGGTGTGCAGATGAGAGTGCATGGTTCCCTGCGCCGGCATGTCGGTGACGTGGAAGTCACTGAAGGTGAGAATGTCGAGTTCGCCGCCGAAGATCCCCTGGTAGAAGCGCATCGCCTCGGCGGTGTTACCCGGGAAATTGAGATACGGCGTCACGGTGGTGTTCATGGTCGATCCTCCACGTGGGGAACGTTTCCCACCACGGTGCCCCCGGCGGCGGGCTGCCACCAGTGCCGCAATTGCTAGTGCGATCAGCGCAGCGGCGGGGTCGCCGGAGGTTGGATGCTGGCGCGCCGTTGGTTGTGCAACGTGCGCTTGACCTGGTTCAACACGATGCTGGCGATGATCGCGATGACGATCGCCGTTCCCAGGCTCAGGCTGGTGAAGACCCCCAGCACGATCATGATCGGCCAGATCACTCCGGCGGCCACACCGATCACCGTCTCGACCGGACCCGGCGGCGGCACCGTGGGGCGAAGCTGCCCCGGTTGGAGTACCGGGCCCGACACGGCTGTCGGCTCATCGAAGCGCGGTTGCTCCCAGTGCTGATCGCCCGTTGGGTCTTCCGTCGGCGGAAAGCTCGTCATAGATCCAGGGTAGGCGCGGGTGGTAACGACGCCCATCCGGTGAGCCCAGGAGGCAACCCTGGCCGGAGTCTGGCAAAGTAGAACGGTGCGCGTGGTACAGAAGTTCGGCGGCTCCTCGGTAGCAGACGCCGAGAGCATCAAGCGGGTCGCCCGTCGGATCGTGGCGTCCAAAGAACAAGGCAACGACGTCGTGGTGGTCATTTCCGCGATGGGTGACACCACCGATGATTTGACCGACCTCGCCCAGAAGGTGTCGCCGAATCCCCGTCCGCGAGAGCTGGACATGTTGCTCACCGCCGGCGAACGCATCAGCGCTGCCCTGCTGGCGATGGCCATCAACGATCTGGGATTCGACGCCCGGTCCTTCACCGGTTCCCAAGCCGGTGTGCTGACCACTGCGTCCCACGGCGACGCCCGGATCATCGACATCACGCCCGGACGTATCGAGCAGGCTCTCAACGACGGCGACATCGTCATCGTGGCCGGCTTCCAGGGCGTTTCCCAGACCACCAAGGACGTCACCACCTTGGGACGCGGCGCCTCTGACACCACTGCAGTGGCCTTGGCGGCGGCCCTGGACGCATCGTTCTGCGAGATCTACTCCGATGTGGACGGTGTGTTCACCGCTGATCCCCGGATCGTTCCGGGCGCCCAACGGATCCCCGAGATCGGCTATGAAGACATGCTGGAGATGGCCGCCAATGGCGCCAAGATCCTGCACCTGCGTTGTGTTGAATATGCACGGCGCGAGAACGTACCGGTGCACGTGCGGTCGTCCTTCTCGGACAAGCCGGGCACTTGGGTCAAGCAACTCGACTACCAGGAGGCCGGCATGGAGCAGCCACTGATCACCGGAATCGCCCATGACCGCAGCGAGGCCAAGATCACCATCATCGGCGTGCCCGATCGGGTTGGTGAGGCTGCGGAGATCTTCACTGTGGTGGCGGATGCGGACGTCAACATCGACATGATCGTGCAGAACGTGTCGAAAGAGGACGATCAGCGCACCGACATCTCCTTCACCCTCGCCCAGTCCGACGGCGCCACCGCGATCGCTGCGCTGGAGGCCGCCCAAAGCCGCATCGGCTTTGCCCAGGTGGTCTACAACGACAAGGTCGGCAAGGTTTCCGTGGTCGGGGTCGGCATGCGCTCTCACCCAGGCGTGACGGCACGGTTCTTCCGGGCTTTGGCCGAGGCCGACGTCAATATCGGCATGATCTCAACCTCGGAGATCCGCATCTCGGTGGTGGTCGATATCGACGACATCGACACTGCGGTGCGCGCCGGTCACACCGCTTTCGGTCTGGACGCCGAGGGCGAGGCCATCGTTTACGCCGGAACCGGTCGCTGACTGCAGCAGGCAATGCCTCCTGCATCCGCCATTGTGCGGTGACTAGACTGATCAGGTGATCTTCAAGCGCGTCGGCGACACCCGTCCCTACCCCGAACATGGCTACCAGCAGCGGCAGTGGGCCGCCATCGCCCCTGAGCAGGTACGCCTCGACGAGTTGGTGACCACGAAGCGCACTCTCGATCTCGACGCACTCCTGGACGACGACTCGACCTTCTACGGCGACCTTTTCGCCCATGTGATTTCCTACCAAGGAGAGCTCTACTTGGAGGATGGCCTGCATCGTGCGCTGCGGGCGGCTTTGCAGCAGCGCCACACCCTGCATGCCCGGGTGTTGGAAGTTCCAGTAGTCTGAACGCCGTTCCCGACCGACGACAGGAGAAACGGTGACTCGAGTGCTCCGGGTCTTGAAGACACCGCTGACGCTGATCGGGCTGCTCATTATTCTCGTCGGCGCCGGGTACTGGAGCGTCAAGGCTGTGACCGCTCCGGTCATCCCCGAGAGTCAGAAATGTGTGATGACCGATGTCGGCGCCGAGCTGACGCCGAAGTGGGTCTCGGTTCGCACCCTGAATGCCGGTGGCCCCAGTGGCATCGCTCGATCCTCTGCGCGCTACCTGCGCAGCTACGGCTTCACGGTGATCCGGGTGAACAACGCCGATTCACCGGTGGAGAAGACGACGATCATCGGTTACGCCACCGACAGCCCTGAGGTGCTCCTCGTCGCGCAGGCCTTCCCCAACGCCGTGATC
>DMIX01000157.1 GCA_003451975.1 Propionibacteriaceae bacterium | reverse complement strand
TTCTTCTCCATGGCCACTCCGCCCGACGACGAACCGGCGGAAATCGAGGTGGGTTTCCCGGTGGCGACGGCCTTCACCGACCGTGACGGGGTCATCGGGGTCGAGGTGCCCGCCATGGTGGTCGCGGCGGCCGTCCACCGCGGGCCTTGCGCCCAGGTCGGACCGGTCTACCAGGCGATCGAGGCCTGGATTCAGGCGCACGCCCATGCCGGCATCGGTGCTCCCCGCGAGGTGTATCTGAACTCACCAGGCGATACCACCAACCCCGAGGACTACCTCACCGAGATTCAGTTCCCGATTTCGACTCCCGCGTAATCCCAGCTCTGCGATCAGCGGACGCGGCCGACATTTCCGGTCGCGCCGCCGATTGCGGGAATACCCGGCAGAATCGTCGACGCTATTACCCGAAATCACCTGGCCGCGCTGCTGCCCAGGCGGTTTCGCCCTCTAAGCTAACCGGTGATGCGCACCTTGGAACTCCGATGACGACCCCCGGCTGGGACGTGACCGGCTACTACGCCGTGCAGCTCCTTCCGGAGCAGGCACCGGCGGAATCGGGCGGACGGCTCGCCGAGCCCGGCATCATCGAACCGCGACCGCTGACGGTTGGCGATGTGCTCGGTGGCGCTTTCCGCGCCGTCCGCTACAACCCACTGACCATGTTCGGACTCACTTTGGTTGTGGTGCTCGTCGCCCAATTGGTCGCGGTGGGTGCGGGGTACCTGATCGATCGGCAGTTCGCACCGATTCTTCCCCAGGATGACCTCGGCGGTGTCACCTCGATGTTCGGCTGGTCCAGTCTGACATCCACGCTGGCCACGATGCTCGCAACCATTGTTGTGGAGATAGGGCTGTCTTTTGCCGTCCATGAAGCAGTCTTCGCTCGGCGGACGACGCCGTCCGCGGCGCTGCGACGGCTGGGCTCACGAGCTGGCGCCGCGATCGCCTTCGCCACCTTGACCGGGCTCGCCGGAGTCGTCGCGATCGGGCTCCTGGTATTCGGCGCCGGAATACTCGCCGAGGCTGTCGGCGAAGACGGCTGGCTGATCCTGGTGGTGCTGGTGCCCGCCTTCTTGGTTGCGGCGATCTGGATCAGCATCCGACTGCTGCTGGCACCGTGCGCGATCGCGATCGAGAAGGCCGGTCCGATTCAGGCGATTCGACGAAGCTGGCGTCTCAGCAAAGGCCAGTTCTGGCGCATCCTGGGGATCTATCTGCTGGCGAGCATTCTCATTTCGATGGCGGCCAGCACCGTGTCATCGGTGTTCAGCTTCGTGATCTTGTTGATCGGCATGGCCAACATGGAGGTAGGACTGATCGCGGCCACCGTGGTGTCGACGGTGATCTCTGCGGTGCTCAGCGTCCCGCTCACCGCGGCCGTGGTCACCTTGTTGTATGTGGACGCTCGCATCCGTGGTGAAGGGTATGAGCTGCAACTCGCCGAGGCCTTGTACGGATGAGCCCACCACTGACTCCGAACAGCGACGAAGCCCGCCGCGAACTCGCCCAGGAGCTGTCCAATCCCATCTACTCCGACCCGGGCAGTTGGATCGATGATTTGATCAATCGACTGTTGGACTGGCTGACCGGCGGCACCCCACCAACTGAAGGGCTGTCCACCGGCCAATTGGTTGCTCTCATCGTGGTCGCGGCCGCTCTCGTCGCGGTCGTGGTGTGGGCGCTGCTGGGCCCAGTCCGAAGCCGTCGCCGGGCTCGCGGCACTGCCTTGTTCGCAGCCGACGAGCGCACCGCGACGCAGTTGCGAGCCGAGGCTGAGTCACTGGCCAGCTCCGAGCAGTGGAGCCTGGCCTACGTGACCCTGTTCCGGGCGATGATCCGCACCTTGGGTGAGCGGGGCGTGATCACCGAGTTCGCCGCCATGACCGCCCAAGAGGCGTCCGATCTCGCCGGTGAAAGATTGCCTGGTTTCGAGGCTCGTCTCAGCACCGCGGCAGGGGTGTTCGATCTGTTGGCCTACGATCACCGCACCGCTCGCGCCGACCAATATCAGCAGCTGGCGGATCTGGACGCCGAGGTGTCGACCGCTCAAGCCGTTGCGCCTGAAGCGTCCGTCGCGCTGACGCCGGTCAGGGTGGAGTCGGCGTCGTGAAGAAGTTGTTGATCGTCACCGGCGTGGTGCTGGCCCTTTTCGCCGGCCTTATCGCCGCCACCGTCTTCCTCCCAGAAAGCCCGGATCGGCTGGCGAATTCGTTGACGAACCCTCGTCCCGAAGGGGCCCGGGCGCTCGGTCAGGTGCTCGCCCAGGATGGCGTGGCCGTCAACCAGACGAACTCGATCGCCGACATCGCTGCCGCCCCGGCTGACTCGACCGTGGCCGTCGTGCTAGAGACGAGTCTGTCCGAGGACGAGGTTGCCGCACTCACCCAGACACCAGCCGACCTGGTCGTCATCTACTCCGGTTCCGGATTCTCCACCGACCCCGGCAAACTCGCCGGGGGCCGGCTCGGCGTCCAGGATTGGTCGTGGGGCTATCCCGCGCCGAATGCCGAATGCGCCGACGCGGACGCCCTGGCCGCGGGCCGGCTCAGTGGCGACGTCGGCTACGGTCTGGTGGCTTTCGACGATCGTGTGATGACGTGTTTCGCCGATGGCAGCTATGCCAGCCTCTATGCCGACCTGACCACCAGTCGACACCGAGTGACGGTGGTGGCGGGCCTGTCCTGGATTCGAAATTCGGGCATCACCGACATGGGCAACGCAGCCCTGGCGCTGCGCACCCTGGGTCGGCATGATCGGCTCACCTGGTATCTGCCCGCGGACCGATCACCCACCACGGTCATTCCTGGCTCGCAAGACGTCGACTCCTTCGAGTTGCTGCCGCCGTGGTCTCGTCCGGTGTTCGGCGTGCTGCTGGCGGCTGCCGCTGCGGCCGCACTGTGGCAGGGTCGCCGGTTCGGGGCACTGGTTCGCGAACCGCTGCCGGTGGAAGTGCCCGCCTCGGAGGCCTCCGCCGGGCTGGCCCGGCTCTATCGTCAGGCCGGTGCTCGCGGCCACGCCGCTGCTGCCCTGCGAGCAGCCACCATCCAACGTGTCGCCGCCAGGGTGGGCGTGACGACATCGGACGCTCCCGACACGGTGATCAGCCAACTCGCGCAGGCCAGTGGAGCTGATCCCGCAGCACTCACTGAGGCGCTCTACGGCCCCCCACCGACCACCGATACTGGCCTGGCGATTCTCGCCGAGACCTTGACCGACCTCGAAAGAAAGCTGAGCAGTCGATGACCGATTCCCTGCCGCCCAGTGCGGGACAGCCGTACCCCACCCCGCCAGGCGTCGGCGCCCTGCCGCCGGTCACGGACTCGCCGGAGTCCTTCTTCGCAGGCACCCCGGCATCGGTTCCCCCGTCGGGCCTGCCGACCCCGATGGGTGCGCCTCCGGCAGCCGTCACACCGCCGTCGACGCCCCGGTTCGCGCTGAATCCGGCGCAGGAGACCCTGCAGCGGGTCCGTGCCGAGGTGGCCAAGGCGGTGGTGGGTCAAGACGCCGCGGTCACCGGCCTGTTGGTCGGACTGTTGGTCGGCGGTCACGTGCTGCTGGAGGGTGTGCCCGGGGTGGCCAAGACGCTACTGGTACGAGCCCTGTCGGCGAGCCTGAGCCTGGAGACTCGGCGCGTCCAGTTCACCCCCGATTTGATGCCCGGTGATGTCACCGGCTCGTTGATCTACAACGCCCAAGCCGGTGAGTTCGACTTCCGTCCCGGCCCGATCTTCACCAACCTGCTGCTGGCCGATGAGATCAACCGCACTCCGCCCAAGACCCAGGCGGCCCTGCTGGAGGCGATGGAGGAGCACCAGGTGAGCGTGGACGGCAACTCTCGGGAACTGCCCGATCCGTTCATGGTGGTGGCGACGCAGAACCCGGTTGAATACGAGGGCACCTATCCGTTGCCGGAGGCTCAACTGGATCGCTTCCTGTTGAAGATCGTGCTGCCGATTCCGCCGCGTGAGGACGAGATCACCGTGCTGTCGCGTCACGCTGCCGGCTTCAACCCCAGCGATCTGAAGGCGGCCGGGTTGACTCAGGTGGCGCAAGCCTCCGATCTGGTCACTGCCCGCGAGCAGGTGGCCCGCGTCCGGGTCGATCCGCAGGTGAGTGGCTACATCGTCGACCTGTGCCGGGCCACTCGCTCGGCACCGTCAGTGTCGCTGGGCGTTTCGCCGCGCGGCGCCACTGCGCTGCTGAAGACCGCGCGGGCGTGGGCCTGGCTCAGCGGGCGGGACTTCGTCACCCCTGATGATGTGAAAGCCATGGCGGTCGTCACGCTCAATCACCGCATCGGCATTCGCACCGAGGCTCAGATGGACGGCCAGCAGGCGGCCGGCATCATCACCAATGTGCTGGCCACGGTGCCGGTGCCGCGCTGACGCTGATGGCGATTTCGGGGCGGGTGCCGCTGCTGGTGCTGCTGGGGGTGGTGCCGACCATCATGTGGCCGCAGCCGCTGACAGTGATCGGCTGGGTGGTGCTGGTTGTAATCGTCAGCGGCATGGACCTGCTGGCTGCGGTGCGTCCGGAGCTGTTGCAGTTCAGCCGCGAGTTGCCGCCCAGCGTGCGACTGAGCGAGACCACCACCTCGACGGTGACGGTGCTGAATCCGACTCGGCGGCAGGCCCGGGTACAGGTGCGCGACGCTTGGCCGCCGAGTGCGACTCCGGCGGCCGAACGTCCGCTGCTGCGGGTGAATCCGGGCAGTTCGCTGCGTCAGCTCACCGAGCTGACGCCCACTCGGCGCGGCGATCTGGCGGCGGCTGCGCTGACGGTGCGTTCTTTCGGGCCGCTGCGGTTGGCGGCCCGTCAGCGTTCGCTGAATGTGCCGGGGGTGTTGCGGGTGTTGCCGGAGTTTCGTTCGCGCAGCCACCTGCCGTCTCGGCTGGCCCGGCTGCGGGAGTTGGACGGTCAGGCCTCGGTGCAGGTGCGCGGCCAGGGCACGGAGTTTGATTCGTTGCGCGAGTATGCCGCCGGTGACGATGTGCGTTCCATCGACTGGCGGGCCACGGCGCGCGCCACCCGCACCATGGTGCGCACCTGGCGTCCGGAGCGGGATCGGCATGTGCTGATGATGTTGGACAGTTCGCGCTGGGCGGCGGGCCGCATTGGTGGCGCGGGTAACGACCAGTTGCGGCTGGACGCCGGCATCGAGGCTTGCCTACTGATGGCGGCGCTGGGCTCGGCGTCCGGTGATCGGATGAGTTTGCTGGTCGCCGATGCCGAGGTGCGCCAACGCCTGGCCGGAACCGCGAAGGGTTCAGCGCTGGCCGCGTTCGCCGACCGGCTGAGTCTGGCCGAGGCCGAGCTCACCGAAACCGACTGGTCGATGGTGGCCGCCCAGGTGAACCAACTGTGCCGCCAGCGCAGCCTGGTAGTACTGATCACCGGCCTGGACCCGGCCCTGTACGCCGAGGGCTTGGGCACCGTGCTAGGCCAACTAGCCCACAGCCACCAGATCGTCATCGCCCACGTCACCGACCCCACCGAACAAGCCCAGCTCGACGAAACCCCCGACGCCAATGCCGCCTACGACGCAGCCGCCTCAGCCCGACTGTGGCTAGCGACCCAGGCCCTGTCCAACCGGGTGCACCGCATGGGCGTCGAAGTCGTCCACGCCGACCCCGATCACCTCGCACCGGCCGTCTGCGACACCTACCTAGCCCTCAAAGCCACCGGCCGCCTCTAGCTGCCCGCAGCCAGCCCATTCCTCGTTCCCTGAGCCTGCCTATCGTTCCCTGAGCCTGCCTATCGTTCCCTGAGCCTGCCCCTCGTTCCCTGAGCCTGCCCCTCGTTCCCTGAGCCTGCCGAAGGGCACACCATCGGCTGGTTGAGGAGGCCCGCAGGGCCGTCTCGAAACCCCCCAAGACGCAAGCGGAGTTGAGGGGCACGATCGCGGGGGTTTCGAGACGCTCGCTTCACTCGCTCCTCAACCAGCCGAGGCGAAATGGGCGGGCTTCGACAAGCTCAGCCAACGGAATGAACAGACCGTGCCCTGAACCTGCCGAAGGGCGCACCACAGGCTTCGACAAGCTCAGCCAACGCAACGAACAGACCGTGCCCTGAACCTGCCGAAGGGCGCACCACAGGCTTCGACAAGCTCAGCCAACGGCAGAGTCAGCGGGGCGGCAACGGATCAGCCCGCGACGGCTACTTCGGTGCGGGCTTCTTCTTCGGTGAGGCCGGGGTCGGTACCGGCATCGACGGCGCGGCGTCCGGCCACGAACATGACCAGCCAGAAGGCGGTGACGGCGAGCACGCCGAAGGCGATCTTGATCCAGGGAGCGAGCTGCGAACCGGTGACAAATCCCTCGATCAGGCCGCTGACGGCCAGACCGATCGTGAGGGCCACCACTACCACCAAGGTAGTTCGTCCCTCTTGGGCCAAGGACTGGACGCGGGTGCGCGTTCCCGGCACTAGCCAGGCCCAGAACAGCCGCACCCCGGCAGCGCCGGCAACGAAGACACAGCTGAGCTCGAGCAGACCGTGGGGCAGGATCAGCGTCCAGAACACCTGATCAGCGCCTTGGACGTGCATGACCGCCGCGGCCGCCCCCAGGCTGACCGAGTTCTCGAACAGCACCATGGCCGGATAGAGCCCGGTGATTCCGGTGGCGATGCACAACGCAGCGATCATCGCGTTGTGCGTCCACACCAGACTGGCGAAGCTCGCACTGGGATAGGTCGAGTAATACGACGCGAACGCCTCCTGGGCATACTTCTTCTGGTCTTCCGGCGAGATCACCGAGTTGAGCAGCTCGATATTGCCGGCCAGCCAGAACCCGGCCACCACTGCGATAAGCAGGCCGAAGGCCGACGCCGCCACCGACCACCAGCGAACCCGATACAGCGCGGCCGGAATGGTGCGGGTGAAGAACCGGCCCACCGAGATCCAGGTGAGATCGTGCGGACTACTGATGCGCGCCTTGGCTTTCACCAGCAGCACCGACAGCTCGTTCACCAAGCCCGGCTCAGGCGCTCGCGAACGCAACAACGAAAGATGGGTAGCGGTCTGTCGATAGAGCCGCACCAGCTCATCAGCCTCCTGACCAGTCAGGCGGCGCTGCGCCGACAACTGCTGCAGCCGCTGCCACTGCCCGGTGTGCGCAGCCACGAACACATCGACATCCACGCGCCTCAGCGTAGCGTCGGCCACCGCAGCCGCGACGCAGCACGCTAGCCTCATCCCATGAGCGACGAGATCCTGACCGGCGAAGGGGTTGCGCTGCAGATCTCGGCTGCCTCCGTGCTCGTCCGCGCCGGTGCCTGGCTGATCGACGCGGTCGTCATCGTGATCGTGATGATCGCCCTGCCTCTAGGGGTCCTCGCCGCCGTCGGCACTGATCGCTTGGATCCGGCCATGGCCGAGGCCGCCCTCATGCTGATGGTCTTCGTTGCCTTCATTGTCGTACCCGTAGCAACCGAGACGCTCAGCCACGGTCGGTCATTGGGAAAGCTCGCCTTGGGCATGCAGGTGATCCGCGACGATGGCGGCCCGGTGCGACTGCGACACGCCGCGACGCGTGGCCTGGTCGGCTTCTTCGAGTTGTGGCTGCTGGCCGGCGGGCTGGCGTTCATGGTGGCAATGTTCAACGACCGGGGTAAGCGAGTGGGTGATTTCCTCGCCGGCACCTACGTGGTGCGCATCAAGTCCCGTCCCCGCAGCAACACCCCACTGTGGCTTCCCCCACAATTGGCAACCTGGGCAAGTCTGGCCGACATTCGGCCACTGCCCGCGGGCCTGGCGCTGCGTGCACGGCAGTTCCTGGGACGCGCGCATCAGTTCCCGCCCTTCGTCCGCTATCGCATGGCGTTGCGGCTATCAGCGCAACTGGAGCGATTCGTCGCCCCGATGCCGCCGTGGGGCACCCCTCCGGAGGAGTACATCGCCGCCGTGTTGTTCGAACGACGCCGCCGTGATCAAGAGTCCTTCGACCGTCGACAGCCTCGCCTGCAAAGCCATCTCGCCGCGGTCGACGTGCTGCCCTATTCGGTGCCGGATCCCGAGAACTGAGCCGCCTCCGTTGGCTGCCCCAATTCCGTT
>DMIX01000359.1 GCA_003451975.1 Propionibacteriaceae bacterium | reverse complement strand
CTGCGCTCGAAACCTGCTCCTTGCGCCTGAAGTTTCGAGCGCAAGGAGCACCTTTCGAGCGCAGAGTGGACGCCATGGGTGTGGAACACTGGGCGGGGTCGTAACGGGGAGGGATGCAGTGCACGAGGTTTCACTATGTCGTGCGTTGGCGGGGTCGGTGACGCGCGCCAGCAGGGGGCGACGAGTTGAGGCTGTGCACGTCGATGTGGGGCAGTTGCGGCAGATCGTGCCCGACGCCATGGCGCACGCGTGGGTTTTCGTGGTGCGCAACACCTCCCTGGACGGCGCTGAGCTGCATCTCAATCCCATCCCGGCGGTCCTGGCCTGCGATGACTGCGGCGCTGAGATCGAACTAGGACCCGAACTCGGTTTCGCCTGCCACGCGTGTGGCTCGGCGAGCACCCATGTGGCCAGCGGTGAAGAGTTCACGCTGACCGCCATAGACGTCTCCGAAGACCTCGGAGCTGTGAAAGGAGAACCCTGATGGGTCGTTTCCACCGCCACGACGACGGCACCGTCCACTCCCACGGTCACGACGACCATGGCCACGGCCATGATCACCCGCACGATCACGCCCATGACGAGGCCCTGGCTGAGCTGATCGGTGACCACTCCGGCTACCAAACCGGACGCGAGCGCATCGAGATCCTCGAGGACATCTATGCCGAGAATGATCGGCTCGCCGAGGACAACCGCACTGCGTTGGACGCCGCCGGGGTGCGCGCCATCAACCTGATGAGTTCACCGGGCTCGGGCAAGACCACCTTGCTGCAGCGCACCTTGGCGCAGTTGGAGGGCACTGTGCGGGTGGGGATCATCGAGGGCGACATCGAAACGCCACTGGACGCCGAGCGGCTGAACGGTTTCGGGGCCCAGATCTCGCTGTTGAACACCGGCAACGGTTTCGGCGGCGAATGCCACCTGGACGCACCGATGATCGCCACCGCGATGAAGGGGCTGGATCTGAGCGAACTGGATCTGGTGATCATCGAGAACGTGGGCAATCTGGTCTGTCCGGCCGAGTTCGAAGTCGGTGAGCACGCCAAGGCGATGGTCTACTCGATCACTGAGGGTGAGGACAAACCCCTGAAGTATCCGGTGATGTTTAGGTCAGTCGAAGCGATTTGTATTAACAAAATGGACCTCGCTCCCTATCTTGATTTCGATATGGAGCTGTTCCGCCGCAATCTGGCCGCCGTCAACCCCACGGCTAGGGTATTCGAGCTCTCAGCGCGCACCGGAGAGGGTGTCAACGAGTGGATTTCGTGGCTCACTGACCCGAATTCATGACCTGACAAACAAAGCGCGTCCAAATACCTCGCGTCATGCCCCCATTGGTGGCTATGATGCCACCGGCCACGTCAGCAATCTTACGCAGAGGGGACCTGCGACGTGCCCGGCGGACGAGGAGCGTTCTCGACCGTCCAGAGCGAAAGGGAGAGCACGCTCGTGTCTTATGAACTGGGTGGTTGGTCCGAACCAACCCTGGAAGAAAACCTCATCCGACAAGGCTTCGACCGCCGCGACTTCTTGAAGTACTGCGGTGAGCTGGCTGCAGTCTTCACCGTCGGTGGCGCCGTCCTGGGGTCAGCAACCCCAGCAGCAGCTGCACCGGTCACTGCCGCGAAGGTCGCCGAAGAACTGGGTGCTTTGAAGAAGCCGGTCGTCGTGTGGCTGCAGCTTCAGGAGTGCACCGGCTGCATGGAGAGCGCGTTGCGCTCCGGCGGCACCACGATCGAGGAGGCCGTGTTGAGCCTGCTGTCGGTCGAATACAACGAGCTGGTCATGCAGGCCTCCGGTGAGGCCCTCAACAAGGCTCTCGATGACGCCAACGCCCAACCCCACATCCTCGTGGTCAACGGCTCGGTTCCCACCAAGGACGGCGGCATCTACTGCACCATCAATGGTGAATCGGCCGAGACGATCCTGAAGAAGTCCGCAGCCAACGCCAGCGCGATCCTCGCCGTCGGTGCTTGTGCAGAGTGGGGCTCGGTTCAGGCGTCCAACCCGAACCCGACCGGTGCGGTCGGCGTCGATTCGATCATCCGGGACAAGCCGGTGGTCAACGTGTCGGGTTGCCCGCCGATCGGCGACGTCATTACCGCCACCATTGCCTACGTGCTCACCCACGGCTCGCTGCCCAGCCTGGACGCGCAGGGCCGCCCGCTGTTCGCCTACGACCAGCGCATCCACGATTCCTGCCCGCGCCGGGCGCACTTCGATGCCGGACAGTTCGTCCGCACCTTCGACGACGACGGCGCCCGCAACGGCTGGTGCCTCTACGAGGTCGGCTGCAAGGGCCCGAGCACTTTCAGTGCCTGCCCGATTATCCAGTGGAACCAGCACACCAGTTGGCCGATCGGCGCTGGCCACCCCTGCATCGGGTGCACCGAGAAGAACTTCTTCGACAACTTCACGCCCTTCTACCAGACCCTGCCGAATGTCAGCGGGTTCGGAATCGAAGCGAACGCGGAGAAGGTCGGCTGGGGCCTGGTCGGTGCCACCGCCGCGGCGGTCGGCATCCACGCCGGCATCACGGCAGCCAAGCATTCGGCCAGCCGAAAGGCCGCCGAAGGCAACGAGCCGCTGCAGGCGTTCGGTGACTCCGAGCGTGTCTGGCTGCCCACACCGAAGAAGGCCGACGCCCCCGAGGCCACAGCAACCCCCGAGGCGCCCCAGGCGGACGCCGGCACCACCGACTCGAAGGACGCGGAGTAAGTCATGGCCAAGCAAGTAGTCGTTGATCCGATCAGCCGGATCGAGGGACACCTTCGTATCGAGCTGGAAACCGAAGGCACCTCAATCACCAAGGCGTGGAGCGAGTCCACCCAGTTCCGCGGCATCGAGGAGATCGTCACCGGGCGTGACCCGCGCGATGCCTGGGCCTTCACCCAGCGCATCTGCGGTGTGTGCACCTCGGTGCACGCCATCGCCTCCATCGTGGCAGTGGAGAACGCCCTGGGCTTCAACCCGCCCACTCAGGCCAAGGCGATCCGTGACATCGTCCTGACCGCCCAAGAGGTGCAGGACCACGTCATTCACTTCTACCACCTGCACGCGCTGGACTGGGTGAACGTTCCCGACGCCATGAATGCCGATCCGGCCAAGACGGCGGCCTTCGCCAAGTCCATCGGTTCGACCTGGAAGGGCAACACCGTCGAGCGTTTCACCGAGGTGAAGGCGACGGTGAAGCAGATCGTCGAGTCCGGACAGCTCAGCGTGTTCACCGGCGGCTACTGGGGCCACCCGGCCTACAAGCTGCCGCCGGAGGCCAACCTGATGGCCGTCGCGCACTACCTGGACGCGTTGGAGTTCCAGCGTTCAATGATCCGCATCGTGACCGTGTTCGGCGGCAAGAACCCGCACCCGAACTTCCTGGTCGGCGGTATGGCCTGCAGCATCGACCCGAACAAGTCCGAGACCGTCAACCAGGTGCAACTGGACGACATCGCCGGCTGGATCGCCGAATCCAAGGAGTTCGTCGAGAGCTGCTACCTGCCTGATGCGTTGGCGATCATGACGGTCTACAAGGAGTACTTCAACATCGGTGCCGCGCAGCCCAACTTCCTGGCTGTCGGCATGTCCGGAGCCACCTACGGCGGTGACCCGAATGTTGGCCTCAACACCTCGCCGCACGCGGCGGTCAAGCCCGGTGTGATCCTGAACATGGATCTGGACAATGTGCAGCCCTTCGATCCGAAGCTGATCACCGAGTGGACCTCCTCCGCGTGGTACGAGTACACCGAAGGTGACGTCGGCCTGCCGCCGGCTCAAGGCGAAACCACCGTGAAGTACACCGGCCCGGCAGTGCCGTACAAGTGGCTGGCCGACCATCCTCAGTACACCTGGTGCAAGGCGCCGCGCTACGACGGCAAGGTCATGCAGGTCGGCCCGGTTGCCCGCGTGCTGCTGGCCTATGCCCGCGGCCATGAGCGCACCAAGGAACTGGTCGGAATCGCCGCCAAGCAGATCGGCATCACCCCAGCACAGATGAACTCCACCGGAGGGCGCACCCTGGCCCGCTGCGTGGAATGCGTCACCTCGGTGGAGTCCCTGCAGGGCATCTTCAACACTTTCGTGGACGGCCTGAAGAAGGGTGACCTGGACGTGTTCGATTCCACCAAGTGGGAGCCCTCCACCTGGCCCAAGGAAGCCGAGGGCTACTCCTTCGTGGAGGTCGCCCGCGGCAACCTGAGCCACTGGGTGAAGGTCTCCGACGGCAAGATCAGCCACTACCAGGCGGTCGTCCCGACCACCTGGCTGGCCGGTGGCCGCGACAAGGACGGCAATCAGGGCCCCTACGAGGAGTCGCTGGCCGGCAATGGCAAGCATCCCCTGGTTGATCCCGCTCAGCCCCTGGAGGTGCTGCGCACCATCCATTCATTCGATCCCTGCATGTCGTGCGCTGTGCATCTGCTCGACACCGAGGGTCAGGAGCTTCAGGTCGTGGTGCAATGACCGTCGAAGAGCAGACACCTGATACTCAGGCCGAGCAGTCGGCAACGCTGGTCGTCGGGTCGATCTTCAGCGCCGGCACCCTCAACGTCGGTCGCGTGTTGGCGATGGCGGCGGCGGCCGCCCCACCCAACAGCGCCGATCCGGTGGATGTCGTGCTAGCCGAACGGCTGGCCGTCGAGCGCCCTGACATTCCGGCGGTCACCGTCGGCGAAGAAGATGTCGATCCGGCGCGCATCGATCGTCGCTACAGCCTGACGCGGGTCCGTGACCTGCAGCGTCCGGCCGAAAAGGGCTACCGCGACGTGGTGATCATGCGCGGTGATCTGGAGGCGGTACTCGGCCAGGTGAAGATCAGTCGTGAGGACCGCTCGGTGGTGGTCCGCAACGCCGATCTCTCCTCCCGGCGTGGTTTCCGTCCGTTGGCGGTGGCCTCGGCCATCGTCGGCGAGGGCGACAAGGTCGAGGATTTCAAGCTGCAGGGCTTCATTGAACTGCGTCCGGCCAGTGCCGGCGACTTCGCCAATGATGTGGCTGCCAGCCCTGATTCCTGGGCGCGGGTGAACCTGTGGTCGGCGTCGCTGCGTTGGCAACACTGGGCCAATGTGGCTGCTGTGGTGATCCTGAGCCTGACCGGTTACTACATTATGGATCCGTTCTTCGGAGCCTCGGCGTCAGCCGATGCCCAAGAAGCCAACGGCTATCTGATGGGCTGGGTGCGCGGCATTCACTTCACGACGGCTTTCGTGTGGCTCATGATCGCTCTCACCCGAGTGGTGTCGGCGTTCACGTCGCGAGATCGCTACCTTCGCTGGCCTACCCTGTGGCCGCTGAAGTCCAAGCAGGACGTGAAGTACCTCGGCCAGGTGTTGGGACATTACGCCTTCCTGCGCGACGAGCCGCCGCTGTACATGGCTCACAACCCGCTGCAGCAGCTCGGCTACACCGGCATGTACGTGGCCGGGGTGTTCCAGATGATCACCGGCTTCGCGCTTTACGGTATGGCCCACAAGAACAGCAGTTGGATCTGGGGCCTGGTGTCGTCCCCGGTGGACTGGTTCGGCATCCAGCCGGTGCGGTTCTTCCACGCGCTGATGATGTTCCTGATCTGGATGTTCGTGATCATGCACATCTACCTGTCGGTGCGATCGGACTCCTTGGAGCGCCATAGCGGCATCTCCTCGATGATCAACGGTGGGGTATGGATGCGTCGCGGCTCGAAGCCGGTCGACGCACCCAAGATCGGATGAACCTCAGGGTTTAGACTCCCCGAAGCCCAGTCACGGCTGGGCTTCGGGGAGTATCCGTTTCGCGATTCGAGGAATGCATGACAATTGATCCGGTACCCGGCGTGGGTGCGAGCAGTCGGCTCCGTCCGGCCAGCGTTGAGGTTCGACCACCTTTCGAGCCGGCGATCACCCCGATCACGGTGCTCGGAGTGGGCAACTCGATCATGGGCGACGACGGCGCCGGACTGGAGCTGCTGCACCGCCTGGAGCAGGCTCGTCCCGATTCGCGGATCGGCTTCGTGGAGGGTGCGGTCGGCGGCATGGAACTGCTACCGGTTTTCCAGGAGGCTTCACGGCTGCTTATTCTGGACGCGGTTGCTGGCGACGTACCGGGAACGGTGATGCGGATCGCCGGTGACCAGGTGCCGCGATTGTTGGCCGCCAAGCTTTCACCACATCAGGTGGGATTGCTCGACCTGTTCGCCGCAGCGCGCATGTTGGGCACGGAGCCGGGCGTGGTCGAGGTCGTGGGCATCGTCCCGGAATCGGTGGAGTTGAGCTTGACGCTTTCTACCCCGGTCGCGGACGCACTGGACGACGCTGTGGCGGCCGGCTGTGAGGTGCTGGACACCTGGCTGGCCGATCTCGAACGAAGTGAGGACTAAGACGATGGGCGAATCACGGGTCGTCGGGGGTGGACACCTCGGCGTAGGCAACTTCGAATTCTCGTCCGTGGATGAGGTTTCCACACCCGACGCCGCACGCCGGGCACGTGAGCGCGTAGAACTCGTCGACCTCTTGAGTCGCTTCGCAGGAGCTGCACCAGATCTGTGCTGCAATGACCTCGACGGACAGTGTTGCTCCGGCGAGGCGAGTGCCTGCGATTGCGATCGGCCAGGCTCCTTCGAGAGCTTCGGGGATCGCCCCGGACATCACGCCCACCCGCAAACCGACCGCAGTCACCTGCCCGTCGGGGGTATCGGCGACAGCCTTCTCAACCGCGTGGACCACGCTCGTTAGGAGTCCCAGTTCATGCACCTGCCCATGATGGCATCTTTGGCCGCTGGTGGCCGCCCGCCCTTCGACAAGCTCAGGGACCGACCCTTCGACAAGCT
>DMIX01000038.1 GCA_003451975.1 Propionibacteriaceae bacterium | reverse complement strand
TTGTCCCACGCGCCACCGGCGTTGGCCATGAAGATCGCCTGGAAGAGGCCGAAGGTGGCGATGGAGATCAGGTAGCCCACGAAGAAGTACGGCTCCACGAAGGCGAACGCCAAGGTGGCGAAGAACACGCCGAGGAAGATGTTCAACATGCCACTTTGGGCGTATTGGGTGCAGATCTGCACCACTCGGCTGGAGTCGGCCACCGAGGCCTTGGTGACGCCGTCGAGCTTGATGTTGGCCTTGATGAACTCCACGGCCCGGTAGGAGCCGGTGGTCACGGCCTGGATCGAGGCACCGGTGAACCAGTAGATGATTGCGCCGCCGGTGATCAGGCCGAGCAGGAACGGCGGATGCAGCAGGGAGAGGTTCGCCATGTTCTGCGTCAGACCGACGGTGAGGGCCATCACGATCGAGAAGATCATGGTGGTGGCACCCACGACGGCGGTCCCGATCAGCACAGGCTTGGCGGTCGCCTTGAAGGTGTTGCCGGCGCCGTCGTTCTCCTCCAGCATCTGTTTGGCGGCCTGCCAAGCTGGTGTGATGCCGTAGTCGGCTTCGAGTTCGGCATCAATGCCATCGATCTCCTCGATCAGCGACAGCTCGTAGACCGATTGGGCGTTGTCGGTGACCGGACCGTAGGAGTCGACCGCGATCGTCACCGGGCCCATGCCCAGGAACCCGAAGGCGACCAATCCGAAGGCGAACACTGCCGGAGCCGTCATGAGCGCATCCATGGTGTTGCCCAACTGGCTGATGCCGAAGGCCGCCGCCATCAGGCCGACGATGGCGATGCCCAACCAGTAGGCCGAGAAGTTGCCGGCGACCAGCCCCGACAGGATGTTCAGGCTGGCACCGCCTTCGCGGGAGGACTTGACGACTTCGCGCACGTGCTTGGCCGAGGTGGAGGTGAAGACCTTCACCAGTTCGGGGATCAAGGCTCCTGCGAGAGTGCCGAAGGACACGATGGTTCCGAGCATCCACCACAGGCCCGATGCCTCGCCGCTCAGCTGGCCGAGCATCAGGTAGGAGCTCACGAAGGTGAGCACGATCGAGGTGATCGAGGTGATCCACACCAGTTGGGTCAGCGGCTGTTCGAAATCCATCCGAGTGGCATCGGCGTAGCGACGCCGCACCAGGAAGTCGTTGACCACATACGACGCCGCCGAGGCGATCAGCATGACCGCACGGATGGTGAAGATCCAGATCAGCAAGGTGGCCTGTAGTCGGGGATCCGGGACGCCCAGGAGCAGGAAGGTGATGAGTGCCACACCGGTCACGCCGTAGGTCTCGAAACCATCGGCCGACGGGCCGACCGAATCGCCGGCGTTGTCGCCCACGCAGTCGGCGATGACACCGGGGTTGCGGGCATCGTCCTCTTTGATCTTGAACACGATCTTCATCAGATCGGCGCCGATATCGGCGATCTTGGTGAAGATTCCGCCGGCGATCCGCAGTGCGGAGGCGCCCAAGGACTCGCCGATGGCGAAACCGATGAAGCAGGCACCGGCGATATCGGCAGGAAGGAACAACAGGATGATCAGCATCATCAGCAGTTCCAGCGAGATGAGCACCATCCCCACGCTCATGCCCGAGCGCATCGGGATCCGGTGCACCCCCAGCGGCTTGCCTTCCAGAGAGGCGAAGGCAGTGCGGGAGTTGGCGAAGGTATTCACTCGGATGCCGTACCACGCCACCGCGTAGGAGCCAGCCATGCCGATCACAGCGAAAGCCAGCACGATAGCGACTTTGCCCCAACTCAGGTCAGCCAGGAATTTGAAGTACACCAGGATCACGGTGCCGATGAAGGCGAACAACAGCAGCAGGAACTTCCCTTGCTGCAGCAGGTAGGCCTTGCTGGTGGTGTAGATCAGTTCGGAGATCTCCCGCATGGACGGGTGCACGGGCAGGTTCTTCAGTGCGCGATAGCTGACCAAGCCGAAGATCAGGCCGCCGACACACACCACCAAACCGGCCAGCAGTAATGTGCGTCCGTCCACACCCCCGAAGAAGGTAGTCGCGCTGAGGTCGGGCAGTTTCAGGTTGACCTCGGAGGTGTGTTCAGGTTGATCGCCCGGCGATCCGCCGCCGGAGCATCCGGACAGGGTCAGCATCGTCGCTGCTACTCCGATGCCGGCCAACAGACGGGTCGACAATGGGCTGGTGGTGTGGGAGTGGGGCTGGTCTTGCCGGGTCATACTCACGTCAGTTCCCTCTGGTGCAGTGCAGAGCCCGCGTCAAGTCCTCTTTGACAAGACAATGCAATGATGTAACAAACTCTGCGTATCTCACAATACGCCGATCAGGATCGGCTCGTGGCGCGGTACGCATGCTGGGCGCGTTACCAGGTCTTAACGTGCGATGGACACTACTGCTTAGCCGGTGGGACGCGGCTTGGATGGTGCGTGTCATTTACATCATAATGGTGTTGTGAAAAATGAGATCGAGGATGTCGAGCCGGAATCCCCGGCTGCTACTGACGCCTCGACCCGCTCTCGGGTATCTCGATCGATCCTGCAGCACGGACCGTCCACCGCCACCGACCTTGCCGCCCGCTTGGGATTGACTCCCGCGGCAGTGCGACGCCATCTCACGGTGTTGACCGATTCCGACCAAGTGGCCAGCAGGCAGCAGCGAGTTTATGGCAGGCGCGGACGCGGGCGTCCGGCCAAGGTGTTCGAACTGACCGACGCCGGTCGGGCCACCTTCTTTCAGGCCTACGACCAGCTCGCGATCTCCGCGTTGCGTCACCTGCAGGACGTTGGTGGCGAGGAGGCGGTGGATGCCTTCGCAGCATGGGTTGCCGAACCCATCCTGGAGCGTTTCGAGCAGATGCGTCCGGAATACGACACGTCCGCCGAGGCGTTAGTGGAGGCATTGACCGCTCAAGGGTTTGTGGCCTCTTTGCAGCCGATCGCCTCCGGCGTTCAGCTGTGCCAGTTCCACTGTCCGGTGGCCCATGTCGCCACGGAGTTCCCGCAACTGTGCGAAGCCGAGACTCGGGTCTTCGGTGAGTTGCTGGGATCTCACGTGCAACGGCTGGCAACCATCGCTCACGGGGACGGAGTCTGTACGACCCATGTGCCGCGTCCGGTTCGTCCGGCCGGTGCTGAGGCAGAAAGGAAGACATTATGACTGCCACCACCGGATCCGCGCCCGGCCTGGGCTCCACCCAAGCCGAGCATCTCGAGGCGCTCGGTGCCTACCAATACGGCTGGCACGACCCTGACAAAGCCGGTGCCTCAGCGCAACGCGGCCTCAACGAGGGCGTCGTGCGCTACATCTCCGGACTCAAGAACGAGCCGGAATGGATGCTCGAATTGCGGCTGAAGGCGTTGAAGATGTTCGAGCGCAAGCCGATGCCAACCTGGGGCAGCGACCTTAGCGGAATCGACTTCGACAACATCAAGTACTTCGTGCGCTCGACCGAGAAGCAGGCCCAGACCTGGGACGACCTGCCTGAGGACATCAAGAACACCTACGACCGGTTGGGTATCCCTGAGGCCGAGAAGGCTCGGCTGGTGGCCGGAGTCGCGGCCCAGTACGAGTCCGAGGTGGTCTATCACAAGATCAACGAGGAACTCGAGCGCCAAGGCGTCATCTTCCTGGATACCGATACCGGCCTGCGCGAGCACCCGGAGATCTTCGAGAAGTACTTCACCTCGGTGGTTCCGCTCGGTGACAACAAGTTCTCCGCGCTCAACACCGCTGTGTGGTCCGGTGGCTCCTTCATCTATGTGCCGCCGGGGGTGCATGTCTCGATTCCGCTGCAGGCCTACTTCCGGATCAACACCGAGAATATGGGGCAGTTCGAACGCACCCTGATCATCGCCGACGAGGGCTCCTATGTGCACTATGTCGAAGGCTGCACCGCCCCGATCTACTCTTCGGATTCGCTGCACTCCGCGGTCGTGGAGATCATCGTCAAGAAGAACGCCCGAGTGCGCTACACGACCATCCAGAACTGGTCGACCAATGTGTACAACCTGGTGACCAAACGCACCACCGTCGAAGCTGGCGGCACCATGGAATGGGTGGACGGCAACATCGGCTCGAAGGTCACCATGAAGTACCCGGCCTGCTACCTGATGGGGGAACACGCTCGTGGCGAGACCCTCAGCATCGCCTTCGCCGGCGAGGGTCAGCATCAAGATGCCGGCGCCAAGATGGTGCACGCCGCTCCCCACACCTCCAGTTCGATCATCTCCAAGTCGGTGGCCCGCTCCGGCGGGCGCTCGTCCTACCGAGGGCTGGTGCAGGTGCAGAAAGGCGCCAACCACTCGGCCAGCTCGGTGAAATGTGATGCACTGCTGGTCGATCAGATCTCCCGCTCCGACACCTATCCCTATGTCGACGTCCGTGAGGACGACGTGTCGATGGCCCACGAGGCCACCGTGTCCAAGGTGAGCGAGGACCAGTTGTTCTACCTGATGAGCCGGGGCATGGGGGAGGACGAGGCGATGGCGATGATCGTGCGCGGCTTCGTCGAGCCGATCGC
>DMIX01000100.1 GCA_003451975.1 Propionibacteriaceae bacterium | reverse complement strand
GCCGATGAATTCATCACCCAGTCCGTATTTGAAGGTGACCCTGTTGCAATCGATGTAACGCGGCACGAGGAGCACTTCCTCGTGTTCCACATTCACGCATTCATTGGGACCGATACCCTCAGGAAAATTGAAGACTTCCTTCTCGGAGAATGGCGCAGTGGTGAACCAACCCTTGCCTTTTTCCCAAATGACCGGTGGATTCAGGCATTCCTCGATGGTGGTCCAGATCGAGAAGCTCGGCGCGAAGATCTCGTTGCCGTCCTCGTCGTGTACCGCGAGGTTCGCGCCATCGCGCACTCCCAGTTCATCGATCTCACTGAACAAGTGATCGGCGGCATACCGGGCGAAGACGTCCGACAGGCCCGGCTCGACGCCGATCCCGACCAGCGCCAGGCGTCCGGCATCTTCCCAGGCCTGGGCCTGTGCAAACTGCTCGTCGCCGAGCTTGACCCCGGTCTGGGAGTACGGCTTGTCCGGGCGGGGATGAGACAGGCTCATTGCCATGTCCAGATAGTCCGCACCGGCCGCGAAGGCACCGTTGAAGATGCCCATGACGAACCGCGGATCCACCGCATTGAGGACATGGGTGATGCCGTGAGCGCGGGCCAGTTCGGCGACCGAATCCGCGCTGGAAGCATCGACGAAAGCCGCTTCGAAACGACTCTCTCCTGCCTGTTGGACGGCATCCACCGTGGCCTGCGCCTTAGCCAGGTCATAGTCGGCGATCACCATGGTGTCGGAGAAGCTACGCCGAGCGGCGATCCGAGCGACTGCATCGCCCACCCCGCCGGCACCGACCACCAGAATGCGCATTTACGCCTCCACTTTCGACTTTCGAGACCCGATGCCCTGCGCGATAGCCACAATCGCAATCGCCCCGAGGAACATGATGGTGCCGATCACGTTCACCTGCACCGGCACACCCTTCTGGGCAGCGCCCCAGATGTACATCGGGAAGGTGATCGTAGAAGGCCCGGCGTTGAAGCTCGTGACGATGTAGTCGTCGAAACTGAGCGCGAAGGCCAGCAATGCACCCGCAGCGATGCCCGGAGCCGCCAACGGGAAGGTCACCCGCCAGAAGGCCTGCGACGGGGTGGCATAGAGGTCGGCTGCAGCTTGTTCCAAAGCCGGGTCCATGGACGCGACGCGAGCCTTCACGGTCGTGACCACGAACGACAAGGTGAACAGGATGTGCGCGATCAAGATGGTGGCGATGCCACTGCGCACACCCACCGCAATGAAGAGGGTCAACAACGAGGAACCCATGACGACCTCAGGGGTGGCCATCGGGAAGAAGACCAGCAGGTTGGTGGTGCCGCGGCCGCGGAACCGGTAACGAACCAGCGCGAAGGCCGCCATCGTGCCGATCACGGTCGCGACCAGGGCAGCCACGACTCCGATGCCCAAGCTCAGCCCAACGGCGTCGCACATTCCGGCCGGGGCGCAGATGTGAGTCCAGGCGTTGAAGGAGAACTCGTGCCAGATTCCGTTTCGACGCCCGACGGGCTGGTTGAAAGAGAAGATGATGACGACGATATTGGGCAGCATGATGTAGGCGATGATCAACAATCCGATGATGATGATCGCGTGCTTACGAAGCCACCTCAGCGCGGTCGAGATAGCGGATCCCATCAGACCAACTCCTCAGTACCAGCGGCGCGCACATAGGCGCTCACCATCACGATGATGATGATCATCAGCACGAAGGACAGCGCGGCCGCAATCGGGTAGTTCAGGTTGACCAAGAACTCTGACTCGATCACCTTGCCGACCATGGTGGTATTGGCATTTCCCAAGATCTTGGCGTTGATGTAGTCACCGACCGCCGGGATGAAGGTCAACAAGGTGCCGGCAACAACCCCCGGCAACGACAGCGGCCAGATCACCTTCCAGAAGGTGTTCCAGCCGTTGGAATACAGGTCCGCCGCAGCGTCGAGATAGCGCTGATCGATACGTTCCACCGATGTGTAGAGCGGAAGCACCATGAACGGCAGGAAGTTGTAGATCAAGCCACAGATCACCGCGAACGGCGAGCCGAGCAGCGAATCGTTGGGAACCAGGCCGATCCAATTGAGGAAGCCGGTGATCCCGGTGGTTTTCATCACGTTCGCGACGAACCCGCCGTCAACCAGAATGGTCTGCCAGGCCAGGGTGCGGATCAAGAAGTTGGTGAAAAAGGGAGCCACGACCAACACCAACACGATGTTCTTGAACCGACCGGAGCGATGAGCAATGAACCACGCCAGTGGGAAGCCGATTGCCAAAGTGAAGACCGTGGCGCTCGCGGCGTAGATGAACGAGCGAACCATCTGTGACCAGTAGGTCGACAGCGCTTCGGTGTAGTTGCTGAAGGCCCAGGTGAACTGGAAGCCCTGGTAGATGCTGCCGGTCTGCAGCGACTGCGATGCCAGCGCAATGGTCGGCACCACGAAGAAGAAGACCAGCCAAATCAACGCCGGCAGCAGCAGAATCGCAGGCACGAAGAGGCCACGGCGACGTTTCGCGGACTTCCGAGGCCGTGCACCAGGAAGGGCGAAAGCCATCAGTCGGCCCCCACCACGAATGCCTGTTTCGGATCCCAGGTCAGGGTTACGCGCTCGCCCAGCCGAGCCCGAGACGTGCCGTCATTGGGCTGGGTGAGGGTGAACTCCTGCCCCCATTCCAAGCGCACCAAATAGTCGGTGGATACGCCGGTGAAGGACACGTCGGATACCTGCCCCACCAATTGGGGCCGGTCGTCTTGGACACTGGCGCTGGCGAGATGCACCTTCTCCGGACGGATGCCCAGATGCAGGCCCTCACTGATGGTGGCAGGAATGGTCTGGGGTGCAACCGGGATCTTCACCCCCGGAGTAACAGCAGTGATCACCGCCACGCCCGGCTCGATGAGCTCGATCGGAATCAGATTGGACTTGCCCAGGAAGTTCGCCACGAATGCCGTCGCCGGCCGGTCGTAAAGTTCAGCGGGAGCACCGAGTTGTTCGATATGCCCATCGCGCATCACCGCGACGGTGTCGGCCATGGTCATGGCCTCTTCCTGGTCGTGGGTGACGTGAATGAAGGTGATCCCCACCTCCGACTGAATCCGCTTCAGCTCGATCTGCATCTCGCGGCGCAGCTTCAGGTCCAAGGCACCCAACGGCTCGTCGAGCAGCAGGATTTCCGGCCGGTTGACGATCGCGCGAGCCAGAGCGACCCGCTGCTGCATGCCTCCGGACAGCTGCCGGGGACGCTGGTTGGCCCGGTCG
>DMIX01000200.1 GCA_003451975.1 Propionibacteriaceae bacterium | reverse complement strand
TCCGGCGGCCAGCAGCAGCGGGTCCTGATCGCGCGGGCCCTCGCCCATTCAGCTGACCTGCTGATCTTGGACGAGCCTTTCGCCGGAGTCGATCTGAAGGTACAGGCCAGCCTGGCCGATCTGCTCGGCAAGCTGAACGCCAGCGGTACCACGATCCTGGTGATCCTCCACGAAACCGGGGCTTTGGAACCGCTGCTCACCAACTGCATCGTGCTCCGGGAGGGCCGCGTGGTGCACACCGGCCCCACTCCGGACACCACTGACCACTACCACGAACGCCCCGAGGCGCCAGCACCGCCCCTGTTGACCGGCATGATCGAAGAGAGATCCTGATGGAATGGCTCGGCCTGGCGTTCATGCAGCGAGCGCTCATCGCGGCCCTCCTGGCCGGCGTCACCTCCCCCGCGATCGGGGCCTACATCGTGCAACGGCGCCTCAGCCTGCTCGGCGACGGGCTGGGACATGTGGCAATCGCCGGCGTCGGCCTTGCCCTGGCAACAGGGACCGCCCCGCTGCCGGTCGCCGTCATAGTCGCGATCTGCGGCGCCATCGTGATCGAGCTGCTTCGGCAATCAGGTAAAGCCAGTGCCGATGTCGCCATGGCGATCCTGTTCTACGGAGGCTTGGCCACCGGCGTCCTGCTGGCCGGGCTCGTCGGGCAAGGTACCGGAACCCTGTCGAACTATCTGTTCGGCTCCCTACTGACGATCAGCGAAACCGACTTGTGGCTGATCCTGGTTCTGGCGCTAGTGATCCTGGCTGCCTCCATCGGACTCATGCCCCAACTATTCGCCGTCTGCACCGATGAGGATTTTGCCAAGGTGATGGGGCTACCGGTGAGGTTCTACAACCTGCTGATCGTGGTTCTGGCCGCCATCACCGTGACCGTTTCCATGCGCACCGTCGGGTTGTTGATGGTCAGTGCGCTCATGGTGGTGCCGGTGGCGACTGCCAACAATGTCCTGATCGGCTTCAAGCGCTCTTTCTTCACCGCACTGGGTCTTGGCGTCGTCGCCGCGCTGTTAGGAGTGATCGGCTCCTTCTACCTCAACGCCCCGCCGGGATCCTTGATCGTCGTGCTGACCATCATCGGATTCGTGCTCAGCCTGCCGATTGCCCAGATCATGCGCCGACGCAGACAGCCAGCCCCCGTGATCGAAGTGACCGACGCCACACCGCTGCCCCACGAGACCGCCCGGCCTCACGTCGACCATCAGCACGGACCTGATTGCGGCCACCTTGCTGTCGTTCACGGCGATCACACCGATTACGTGCATGATGGGCATCGTCATGCACCACACGGAGACCACTATGACGAACACTGAGTTGTCCAGCGGCCCGCGCCGCACCCGTCAGCGCGCTGCGGTGGGCGCGATCATGGCAACTTTGAACGAGTTCCACACGGCGCAGGAAGTGCACGCCGCCTTGCGCGATCAAGACAACTCGATCGGCCTGGCCACGGTTTACCGCACCTTGAACCAGATGGCCGATGCAGACGAACTCGACTGCATTCGCACCCCGGATGGGCAGTCCGCCTACCGCCTGTGCTCCCACGGGCACCACCACCATCTGGTGTGTCGTCGCTGCGGACGCACCGTGGAGATCACTCCCCCCGACTTCGAACAGTGGACCCGGCAGGTCGCTGCCGAGAACGGCTTCATCGATCTCGATCACGAACTGGAGCTATTCGGACTGTGCGCGGAGTGCGCGGCCGCCTAGACCCCAGTCTCGCGTTCGACGTAACGCAGCGTGCGCAGCCCGCGCTCCAGTTGCCAACTTACGAAGGACGCCACCAGTCCGTTGCCGCGCCGGAGCGTCACCGGCGTCACCTCGCGGGTCGCCACCCAGTCACCGCCCAGTAAGGCTGTCAGATAGGCGACCACCGCAGCATCGGCCACCGCAGAGCCTGGCGGACGGCAGCGTCGGCACACCACACCGCCTAAAACCGGCGAGAACGCATCGTGAGGACCGACGGCGCCGCACCGGGCGCAGTCGGACAAGCTGGGGGCATAGCCGGCCAACGAGATCGCCCGCAGCAGGTAGGCGTCCATCACCATGGCCGGTGGTCTGGGCCCATCACTGGTTCCGGCCGTCAACGCCTGCAACGCTCCGAGGAGGAGTTGGTACTGCCGCAGGGCGGGCTGTCCCTCCTCGGAGACCAGTCGGTCGGCCGCCTCGATCATGACCTCACCGGTGGTGTAACGCTCGTAGTCCTGCCCCAATGGTTCGGCGTAGGGGTGCAGGGTTACCGCCTGCGTGATCACGTCCAGAGTGCGCCCGGTAGCGATCTGGAGATCCACGTGGGTGAACGGCTCCAACCGTCCACCGAACTTGGAGGAGGTCCGGCGCACCCCTTTGGCCACGGCCCGCACCTTCCCATGGCTGCGGGTGAGCATGGTGATGATCCGGTCGGCCTCACCCAGCTTGTGGGTGCGCAGCACGACCGCCTCATCACGATAGGTAGGCATCGCTCCATTGTCGCTGCCGAGACCCACGTTGCGCCCCATCCGCGCCGACAGCACCGGGGCCGCGACGCCACCGGCTGGATCGTCGGCCGGAACGGAGCGCCAGCAGCCAACTCCTCGTCCGCCTCAGTGTCGATTTCCAGATAACGGATTGACTAATCTCCCGCCAGCTTCCGCCATCACTGGATCGCGCGGACTAGGCTGCCGGAATGAAACGCCTCGCGACGTTGCGGGTTTCTCCGCTGTGTCTCGGTGGGAATGTGTTCGGCTGGACGGCCGACCGCGATACCTCCGAGCAGATTCTTGACGCCTATGTTGCCGCCGGCGGCAATTTCATCGACACCGCCGATGTGTATTCCGCCTGGGTGCCGGGCCATCCCGGCGGCGAGTCCGAGCGGATCATCGGCGGCTGGTTGCAGAAGCGCGGCGGCCACCAGGGTGTGGTGATCGCCACCAAGGTCGCAAAGCACCCGGCCCATCGAGGCTTGCGTCCGTCGAATCTGAAGATCTGTCTCGACGGCTCTCGTCGACGGCTGGGCACGGACACGATCGATCTCTACTACGCCCACGAGGACGATCCGTCGCTGCCGATCGCCGAATGGCTGGGCGCTTTCGATGCCATGATCACTGATGGTTCGATCCGTCATTACGGCCTGTCGAACTTCAGTGTCGAGCGCACCGCCGAAGTCCTCGCCGTCGCCGAAGCGGAAGGATTCGCCAAACCGGTGGCGTTGCAGCCGGAGTACAACCTGGTGAATCGGGCTGATGTCGAATCCAGTGGATTAGGGACATTGTTCGCCGAACACGGTCTGGCGCTGATCCCCTATGCGGGTTTGGCCGCCGGTTTCCTTACCGGAAAATATGTACAAGGCGAAGATATCCACGGCCCGCGAGCCGCTCGCGTGAAGCACCTGGCCACCGACGAGGCATTTGCCGTGGTGGCCGAGTTGGTGGATATCGCCGACGAGCTTCAGGTCGAACCGGCGACGGTCGACCTGGCCTGGCTGGCCGGACGCAGCGGCGTGCTGACCCCCATTGCCAGCGCCAGCGAACCCGAGCAGCTCCCGGCGCTGATGGCCGCCGTCGAACTCAAACTCGACCGCTCCCACACCGCCCGCCTGAAAAAGGTCTCACTCCCCTTCGTCTGAACCTCCAAGCACTGAGCGCTCCCGTTTCGGTCGTTCGCTCCGCCCTGGGACGGCGCATGTGACCGAAACGGGAGCGCTCGGCGTTGTCGGGTTAGCTGGCTAGGGCGCCTTCGATGGGGGCGGGGGCGTGGGCCACCGCAATCTTGCGGGGCTTGGCTTCCTCGGCCACCGGGATCTTCAGCGTCAGGACGCCATCGGTGTACTCAGCGGCGATCTTGTCGACGGCGACACCGTGACCCAGCGTCAACTGGCGGGCGAAGGTGCCGTTGGGGCGCTCACGGACCAACCACTTCTGGTTCTCGGCGGGTTCGACCTTGCGCTGAGCGCGCACAGTCAAAGTGCGGTCGTCGAGGTCGATGTCGATCGAGGACGGGTCTACCCCGGGCAGATCGACGCGGGCGACGAACTCGTCACCATCACGGTAGAGATCCATCGGCATCGCGACACCAGCCGGGGTCCGGGCGGCGTCGGTGAACCACCGATCGAGCTCAGCAAAGGGGTCATAGGCTCGTGCCATTTTCACTCACTCCTTAGGTCTTGATTAGCACTCACGGTCTACGAGTGCTAACGCCAGTGTGCATCGGATCATTCCTGATTTCAAGCAAGTTGAGCCCCTTAGACTCAACTTCACTTCGAGCTGGCCAGGGAAAGGCCCCACTACGCTGTAGGCGTGGCCAAGACCAAACAGTTCCGAGCGCCGATCCCGCACCCCTCGGGCGCTCGACCGCCCGAATTGGACCCGAGATTGATCCCCAACCACGTCGCCATCGTCATGGACGGCAACGGTCGCTGGGCGAAGGCCCGCAACCTGCCTCGCACCGACGGTCATGCCCGCGGCGAGGACGCCTTGTTCGACGTGATCGAGGGAGCCATCGAAATCGGCGTGAAGTACCTGTCGGCCTATGCCTTCTCCACCGAGAACTGGCGACGCTCGCCCGACGAGGTCCGCTGGCTGATGGGCTTCAACCGCGACGTGATCCATCGCCGTCGCGATCAACTCGACGACATGGGGGTCCGGATCCGCTGGGCCGGACGCACGCCGAAGCTGTGGCGAAGCGTCATCAAGGAACTCCAGGGGGCCGAAGCACAGAGTGCCGACAATGACGTCCTCACCCTGCAGTTCTGTGTGAACTATGGCGGTCGCGCCGAGATCGTCGACGCCACCCGCGCCATCGCCGAAGCGGCCGTCCGCGGCGAGTTGGACCCGTCACGCCTGACTGAGGAACGCTTCCGCAAATTCCTCGACGAACCCGAGATCCCCGATGTGGACTTGTTCGTTCGCTCGTCGGGAGAGCAGCGAACCTCGAACTTCCTGCTGTGGCAATCGGCCTACGCCGAAATGGTCTTCCTCGATCAACTGTGGCCCGATTTCGACCGCCGCGATCTGTGGCGGGCCATCGAGCTCTACGCCTCTCGGGACCGGCGTTACGGCGGCGCTCAACCCAATGTGATCAGCTCATGACTCGAACCGCCGTCCGCTCCCCCGTGCTCGGCACCATCGTCGAGTTGCGACTGGACGGCGAGGACCAGGCCACTGCGATCGCCGAGCAGACAGCGTGGGCGAGTTTCGAGCGCCTGGAGCAGGAGTTCTCCAGCTATCGGCCCGACTCGCTGCTGTGCCGTTGGCGCAGCGGACAGGCGGACTGCTCCCCCGACCTGGCTGCTGTGCTGCGTCGGGCCGCGTACTGGTACGAGCTCTCCGGTGGCGCCTTTCACCCGGCGACCGCCGCTCTGACCGCCCGCTGGCGACAGGCAGAGGCGGACGGAGCAACACCCAGCGCGGCCGAGTTGGCCGACCTCGTCCCCGCGCTGCCCTATCGGGCTACCGCTGAGGCGATAGAGCAGGTCGCGGACTGTTCCGGGGTGGAACTGAATGCCATCGCGAAGGGCTACATCGTTGACCAGGCCGCCGCCGCGGCCGCCACTGTCAGCGGTGTCAGTGCCGTGGTGATCAACGCCGGCGGCGATCTGCGGCATATCGGGACCGGTTCGATACGAGTGGGCATCGAAGATCCAGCCCGGCCGTTCGACAACGCCCCGCCTCGCTGGCGGGTTCCGGTCACGAATGCCGCGCTGGCCACCTCCGGGTTGGCCCATCGGGGGTTCCACATCGGCGACCGCAGGCTGGGGCATGTTCTGGATCCGCGTACCGGGTCTCCGGTGACCCATACAGCTTCGGTGTCGGTGCTCGCGCCGTCCGCCATGGACGCCGACGCTTTGGCGACGGTCCTCGGCGTCCTCACGACCACCGAGGCTCTGGAGTTCGCCGATCGCCATCAGCTCGCCGCTCTGCTGGTCAGTGACCGAGGCGACGTCCACCGCAGCGATGCTTGGCCCGGTTAGGGCGGGCTTCGACAAGCTCAGCCAACGGCTCACCATCGCCGTTAGAGACCTGCCCAAGGGCCGTTCCCTGAGCCTGCCG
>DMIX01000101.1 GCA_003451975.1 Propionibacteriaceae bacterium | reverse complement strand
GGGTGACACCGCGCTGCCCGACCAGCGTGTCGTAACCCGCCGGTAAGGCAACGATGAAATCGTGCGCTTGAGCCGCCTTCGCGACGGCAATCACTTCGTCGTCGCCGACGTCCGCACGCCCGTAGCGGATGTTGTCACGAATCGTCAGGTTGAAGAGAACCGCCTCCTGCAGAGCGACCCCCACGTGCTTGCGGAGCTGGTGCAGGGGCAGATCGCGCACATCGACGCCGTCCAGCGTGATCCGGCCCAACGTCACGTCGTAGAAGCGCGGGATCAGATGGACCAGGCTGGACTTGCCGGAACCCGTGGCACCGAGAATCGCAACCGTCTGGCCTGCTTCCGCCACCAGGTTGATGTCCTCCAGGACCGGCTCGCGGCAGTCTCCGTTATAGCTGAAGGTCACGTGCTCGAAGGCGACACGCCCCGCGACGGGCGCCGCGAGTGGCCGGATGCCCGGACGGTCCTGTACCTCCGGCGTGCTGTCCAGCACCTCCAGGATACGCGCCGCAGATGCGTCCGCGGCGGACAGCGGCCCGATCATGGACCCGAGCAACAGCATCGGGAACATCGTCATCAGCAGATAATTCACGAAAGCGATCAGTTCGCCCAGCGAGAACGTCGCGGAGATGTATTCGTTACCGCCAAACCAGATGATGCCGACGATGCCCAGGTCGATGACGAACGTCATGGTCGGCATCAAGACCGCTAGCAATTGCGACACTTTGATCGTCTGCGCCATCAGATCGACATTGGCCGCATCGAACCGGCCGTTTTCGTACTCGCTCCGCGCGAAAGCCTTGACAACCCGCACGCCGGCCAGGTTCTCCTGCAATACCTGATTGAGCTGGTCCAGCCTGTCCTGGACCAGCGCGAAAAGCGGCCGGGCCTTGACGGCGAAGATCCACACCAGCAGCGCAAAGACCGGAAGCAGGGGCGAAAGGTGCACTGCCAGCCGGGCATCGGTGAGCAGCAACATGATCAGGCTGCCCAGCATCCACAACGGCGCGCGGATCAACATCCGCATGGACATCATCACGATCATCTGCACCATGTTGATATCGCTGGTCGTACGCGTGAGCAGCTTTCCAGTCTGAATCCGGTCCAAATTGCCGAAGGACAGCGACTGTACTTTGCGCACGAGTGCACTGCGCATATCGGCGGAGATATCCTGCCCGACACGCACCGCTAGAAGCGTGTTGCCAACGGAGAAGACGGCGCTGAGCGCGGCGACAGCGATCATCAAGAGCGCCGTCGTCCAGATGACATGCACATCCTGGCGCCCAATGCCCTGGTCGATTACGCGCTGCGTGAGGCGGGGGATGGCGAGGTCGGCACCGGCCACACCCACGAGAAAGGCGATCGCGAGGACCGCTCTCCCCCGGTAGGCACTGATGAAGACGATGAGACGTGGCAGCGACTTCACAACGTGCATGCTCCCTTCAGCGTGATCGTTCTACTATAGCACCTTCGCCGCATCCGGACAATTTGGCAGGGACACCACGGTGGTGACCTGTGGGGATTAGTCTGCGACCACGCGCAGAGATTGGGCCAATCCTGGACGCGTTCCGCTTGCGACGCGGTTGGCGCGAACGGGCCGCCAGTTGTGCGTGGGACCTGTGCGGAGCTTGGCCCAGTCAACGGCGCTCACATCGACTGGGCCAATCTTTGGCGATAGCCTGTCGTGGCGACCCGCTGGGATTACAGCGACTCCTGCGCTGATGCGCAGCGTGGTAGATTGGCACAGTCTGCGACCACGCGCAGAGACTGCGCTAATCCTGGACGTGTTCCGCTTGCGCGGTGATCGGCGTGAACGGGCTGCCAGGCGTCCCCGCCGCGCGAGAGCGCTTGTTCTCGAGCAGGAGCTGTGGTAGAATGGCACGGATTCGCTGGGGCAGTGAAGCGTATGCCGCAAACAACCATCCAGCGCAACCGCGCGAAATTGCGCGCATATCCTGAAGAGGTGAGCATGTCCGAACAATTGCTGCAAGAGACCGCCAGACGGGCGGCGCGTTACCTGGAAAGTCTCACGGACCGCGATGTAGTTCCCACAGACGAGGCGGTCGAGAACCTGTCGAAGTTCGACGAGGAGCTGCCGGAAGGCCCAAGCGCAGCGCAGGATGTACTGGCCCTGCTGGACGACTTCGGCTCACCGGCCACCGTGGCAACGGCCGGTGGACGCTATTTCGGCTTCGTCATCGGTGGGGTGCTGCCAGCGACGCTCGCCGCGAACTGGTTGGCGGGAGCCTGGGACCAAAACGTTGGTCTGGTGGTGATGTCGCCCATCGCGGCAAAACTGGAAGACGTCGCGCTGAGCTGGCTGCTCGACATCCTGAAACTGCCAGCGGAGAGCGGCGGGGCGTTCGTGACCGGCGCATCGATGGCGAATTTTACCTGCCTGGCAGCGGCGCGCCATGCGGTGCTGGCCCGTGTCGGGTGGGACGTCGAGGCACAAGGCCTGTACGGAGCGCCCGAGATCACCGTGGTGGTCGGCGAAGAAGCGCATTCGACCTTGTTCAAGGCCCTCGCCATGCTGGGGCTGGGCCGTGAGCGGGTGATCCGTGTGCCCGTCGATGGACAGGGCCGGATGTTGGCTGAGCAGCTGCCACAGCTGTCGGGTCCGGCCATCGTCTGTGTGCAGGCCGGCAACGTAAACACTGGCGCATTCGACCCGTTTCGCGAGGCATGTGAGATCGCCCATCGTGTGGGTGCATGGGTCCACGTGGATGGGGCATTCGGATTGTGGGCAGCAGCCTCAACGGAGTATGCTCATCTCGCCGTGGGTGTGGAACAGGCCGACTCGTGGGCAACCGATGCACACAAATGGCTCAACGTCCCCTACGACAGCGGGCTGGCTCTGGTGCGCGACGCGCAACAGCTGCGCGGTGCAATGGCCCTGAGTGCGGCTTATCTGCCACAGCGCGAGAAACGGGAACCCTTCGCCTACACACCCGAGGCCTCGCGGCGCGCACGTGCCGTCGAGGTGTGGGCTGCGCTCAAGTCGCTCGGACGTAAGGGCGTAGCCGAGCTGATCGAGATGGACTGCCGCCATGCGCGGCGCTTTGCGGAAGGGTTGCGGGCCGCTGGTTACGAGGTACTGAACGAAGTCGTGCTCAACCAGGTGTTGGTCAAATTCGGGGACGCGGAGACGACACGCCGCGTGCTACAGGCGATCCAGGAAGACGGCACGCTATGGGTCGGCGAGACGCACTGGCAGGGGCACACCGCTATCCGCATCAGCGTGTCATCGTGGGCGACCACGGCGGCGGATGTGGAACGCTCTCTCGAAGCTATTCTGCGCATTGCCCAGGAACAGGCGTAACGACCGGATCACGCGGGGCGGTTCAGCAGCGCTCGCCGGCTGCGCGCTGCGCTGAGAGCAGCGGCTGAACGAGAATGAACGCAACGCCGAACAAAATCAACCCACTACCGAGCAGTTGGTCGGTAGTGGGTTCTTGTTGCAGGATGAAGAACGCCCCGGCCATCGCCACCACCGGCTGGATCACAGTCAGAATGTACACTTTCGCCAGATCGATGTAGCCCAATGCGGAATACAGGGCCAGGTTCCCCAGCACGTGAGCCACACCAGCCCCGACGAAGATCAACGCCAGCAGCCAGACCGGCGGCGTGGTCAGCCTGCCGCCAGCAACGGCGGACCAGGGCCATACCAGCAGACAGATCACCACACTGCGCACGAACAGCAGATCGACCTTATCGATCCGTGCGATGTGCCGCTTGACCAGCAGGCCATGAAACGCCGATCCGAACGCGCTGATGATACCGAGCAGCGCGCCGGTAACGACGGCATCACCCGACCGGTACATGAGCACGAACGCTCCGAGAATCGCCACGGTACCGCCCAGTGCATCCAGCCGTGTGAAGCGTTCACCGAGCACGAATGCACCGAGCAGGACGCTGAAGACGATCCCCAACTGGCTCACGAAAGCGGCAACGCCCGGCCCCGCTAACTCGACCGACAGGAACCAGGTCACGACCGCCACTACCATCACCCCACTGATGGTGAGATATAACGACAACTTAGCGATGAGCGGAGAGAAGTCAAAGCCCCGGCGGCGATACACGAGCAGACCCAGGGTCAGCACCGAACCGGAGAGATACCAGAAGAACATCGTCGTTTCGACGGATGACGCGTTCATAAACAGCTTGACGGCGATCGCCCCTAGCGCGGAGATCACGTGGTAGCCGAGTGCCAGCCCATAACCGGTGTAGTTCTTTGGTAACGCCAAGACATTGCCTCACAATACGCCCGTACACACGCCTCGGTACTGGGCCAGCCACGAGAGCGCGCGAAACGCGCCCCAGCGAAGCGGAGAGCGCACAGACCCTGCTCCACGCCAGCGCCCCGGGGCCGGCATCACCGGCCTGCCTGCGATACAGCGGCATACGGCTGGAAGAGCGGACGAAACAGGATCAAGGAAACCCCGAGCAGAATCAAAACGCTGCCGTACACCTCCGCCGTATCGGGTATCGTATGAAAGAGCACGAACGAGATCACCGTCACCACCAACGGCGAGATCACACGCAGCATAGACTCTTTGCCCATGTCGATGTAGCCCAGGGCCATATAGCGGAAGAAGTTCACCGCCAGGAAGCCGAAGAGCGACGTGAGCGCCCCGACTGGAATGAGCCAGAGTGGTGGTCGCTGCATTTCGCCGGTTGCCGTCGCTAGCAGTGCAACCGCCAGGAAGGTGGTGAGCGCCCGCACAAAGAGCAGCTCCATCTTGTCTATCTCGGCAGAGTGACGTTTGATGATGAGGTTATGAAACGATAGGACCAACGCCCCACTCGCCACCAGTAACACCCCCGCCTTCATGGATTCCAGCGGTGCGTAGGTCATACACACCGCACCCAGGACTGCGATCAGACCGCCCAGTCCATCGACCCAGCGGAACCGCTCTCCGAACACGAGCGTACCCAACAAGATGGCAAATACGATGCCCAGTTGGTTGACGAATGCCACCGGACCGGGTCCGATCAGATCGATGGAGAGGAACGTCGTCGTCGCCGTGTAGATCATCAACAGGCAAACCAGCGAATAGAAACCCCAGTTCCGCTTCAGGGACTGGAGCCGGACATGACCGCGCATGAAGAAGAGGATGCCCAGGCTGAGCAGGGCACCCATCAGAAAGAACATGCTCTGCGCAGTGAGCGCGGTCGCATAGTCCATCATGACCTTCATCCCGACGAACCCAAAGGCGACGGAAATGCAGGAGATCAGAGCGGCGAGATATCCCTTGACTTCATCAGTCATCTGTAATTCCAATCCCAACCAGTGACAGCATTTTCGATGTGGCGACTTCGAACCAACTGCCCGCGGTTGTCTAATTCCAATGCAATGACATCGATCCGACAACTACCATCCCAGGTATATG